>DAOWNV010000002.1 GCA_030642405.1 Desulfosarcina sp. | reverse complement strand
TCTCGATAGCGAATTGCCGCAATTTTTAACAAACTACCCACATTCATTGTTCCTGTTTTATTCATATTCCCCCCTTTTTCTAATTTTCCCATACTGGTTTTAAGAAGTTCCTTGATAACTAAAGCTGTACAGCGTCGATACCTGAAACAACAAAATATAATTGAAAATACCGATGGGTGTTCCACTCCATTACTCCGATTCGGTCTCCGGGTTTTACCCCAAGCCGGATCAGCGTATAGGCCATTTTTTGATTCTTTCATGGGCCTGTTAGTAGCTGTACGAAGGCCGCACCCACTCCCCAACACGGGAAAAGCGCCAGATCTCTTCTTAAAAGCCTGCGCTGATTTCCGATGGGGCTCGCAGTTCTTTACCAAATCTTTCGATTATCACCTATACCCACTCATATGCCGGAAGTTCTCGGACCATGCAGTTTTCCAAACAGTGCCAAGGAAAAAGCATTGTAGCCATTGCAGTTTAAAAGTGAAACGAGAAAAACAAATCGATATAGTCCATCGGCATGTAGTATTGGATTGCACGGTATTAAGAACACCAAGTTGCTTTAACCCAACAATTATCTGTTAAATTTGTTCCATAATTATAGATTGGAAATATCAATAATTGAAAGAGGATGGTTTAATTTATCTTTTTCAACGAAATACCAGACTTGGTCTTCCTGATCCTAAATTTATCACCCTCAGTAAATCCCATTTCATCAATAAGACCCTTAGAAATGACCACACTACCACGTTTACTGACAAATGACTCCTTAACGGATTCTGCCATATTTGATGTTCTACGGACAGTAATTTTTGGAGCCGTACCAACTTCCATGAGGGCATCCAGATAATAGCTTTTAAATTGGGCGGATGTATTAAAATTAAAATCTTTCATTATTTCTGATTGGTGTTTTCCACTCTTGACAGCTTCAAGCAACTTTTTGTAATTCACTTTCTTTTTCGCAGGCATCTAACAGCTCCTTTCTTAATTTTGTTTAAATTATTCGATTATCTTTCTTAATAGAAAACATTATTCTGAAAAAATCAAGAAACATTTGTAGATACCTACAACAATCCTTTTACTGAAATATCACAAAATGCATGGGGAGTTCTTGCTAATGTGAACATTTGTATTGACCGGTTTTTGTCGAATAAAAAAATAGCAAACAAAATAATCTACCCAAATTTTTCTTTTATTTTGAAGGTTGTGTTTCAATTTCTAAAATAATAATTTTTCTAATCTTATGATAGCCATAGAGATCGTGTTAAAAATTGATCTCAGTTTAACCAATTGGCCTGTAGATAAGGTTCTGCGTATTGTAGCCGTCAAAGATTGATCCGTTGATTCCAGGAATATTTTCCTATCCACAGGGACCAGAATGATAGCCAAATTTTTTCTTGACAAAATTTTTATTGTTGGATTATCATCGGGTCAGCTTGCTGCCTTTTCTCCATTAATACCAAATTGTGCAAGTATGCAACGATGAAAAAAATGAAGCTCCATTAGGCACAAAAAATTTCATGTGGCCTTTCCAAACATAAGGCTGGAAAAAAATTAAAATCATGGAAATTCGTTTGTTTTATTTTTTAATCAAGCATCTTTGCAATGATGGGACGTTTCTTTTATGGAAAAAATAAATATTACCCAACCGATGGGCTTCCGGTCATATTCTATTCTTCCGTTTATTTTTCTTTGGTGTTTTAGAGATAGAAACCAAGTTGTATTCCAACAATAAAACTGCATATTATATTAGGAGTATCCATGACATCACTTTTCTATAAACCGGCCTGGGAATTGGCATCGCTCATAGCCAAAAAAGAAATCTCTCCATTGGAGGTAATGCAGGACACCCTTGATCGCATTGATTCGATCAACCCAACCCTGAATGCGTTTGTGGCACTTCGCCCAGAGGAGGCTCTTGCTGAAGCTGCTGCCATGACGGAAAAAATTATGGCGGGAAAAAACACAGGTCCGCTGGCCGGTCTGCCATTGGGAGTAAAAGATCTGGAAGACACAATTGGCCTTGTTACCAGCTATGGTTCAATTCCTTTCAGAAACAACCTGGTTTGGAATGATTCGGTTCAGGTGGCCCGGTTAAAGGCGGCGGGTGCCATCGTTGTTGGTAAGACGAATACGCCGGAGTTCGGGTTTACAGGTTTCACTAAAAACAGGTTGCATGGCACTACACGTAATCCTTGGAATCAGCAGCGTACGCCTGGAGGATCAAGCGGGGGAGCTGCGGCAGCCATTGTCGGAGGTTTGGTTCCACTCTGTACCGGCTCTGATGCAGGCGGGTCCATCCGTATTCCTTCCTCTTATTCAGGTTGTTTCGGCCTCAAACCCACTTTCGGAAGAATTCCGATAGGCCCGTCCCCCTATATAAGTTACAGTGCTATGACTGTAATGGGCCCTCTGTCGCGAACTGTAAAGGATGCAGCGCTCTATATGGACTGTGCGGCAGGCCATCATCCGGCTGATCCTTATTCGGTGCCCGCCCCGGCAGGGTCGTACTTGGCAAGCCTCGACGACCTTCCGAAACAAATGAAAATCGCCTTCAGCCCTAATTTGGGGTATGCGGTTGTTCAAAAGGAAATTATGGCCTGCGTATTAAAAGCCGTCCAGGCCTTTGAGGAGATGGGCCATCAGGTGGATTTATGGTCAGGTAGTCTTCCGGATACGGGGGAGGTGTGGTCATCTCTAATCGCAACGGATATCTATGCCCAACTGAGCGATTCACTGGAAAAAGAGAAAGATCAGATCGGACGAACGTTAGTCTCTGTGTTGTATCGAACCCAAAAGATGACAGTTGAAACACTCACCACCATTCAACGCCTCAGAGCCAAGTTAAACGCCCAATTAGAAAAGCTTTTTAAAGAATACGATCTTCTTATTACACCAACCATGCCGACGGAGGCGTTTGCTGCCGAAGGACCACCTCCTTCCGAAATCGACGGCCAGCCGATTCCTCTTCTGGGAGCCGTGGCATTTACCTATCCATTTAACTTTTCCGGTCACCCGGCCGCTTCGATGCCGGCAGGACTAACCACGAACAAACTGCCCGCCGGTCTGCAGATCATCGCTCCACGACATCGAGACGATCTTGTACTTCAAGCAGCCAACGCCTATGAAAAGGCAAGGCCTTGGGATATTCAGTGGCCAAATTTAGGGTCCAAATAAACGGTTGTAAGTTTGCTTTATAATCTTCAACATACAGAGGACTTCAGATCCTGTGTTTCCAAGGGATCATGGTAGCCGATTACAGCCTCACCCTTGACGGCATTGGCTCTGAAGCCCCCCATCTTTTGCAACGTTGGAGTTTTGTCTTTGTGCGGCCATGGGTGCTCCGATCGCAGGTTAAACAACTCCGAATTTCATTAATGTAATGAACCAGAGTCCAATGTCAGCAAAAACAAGTGCAAAGAAAAACACCGGAGATCCAAGAAGATACGCAGGTGTAAATAAGCTCAAAATTATTGATAGACAAACCCAAGCATAAGCATCACAAGCTGCGCTCCAGTGAATATCGTTCGCATGGCAAAGAAATTCAGCAGCATTAAGAAGTCCTGTTACAAACATAAAAAATACTCCAAACAGAAGCATAACGTTTCCGCCTAGAATATTTTCTTAATTCTCACTATTAATTCTCTTTAAATTGACTTTAGCATTCCTTCTAAACTGTCTTTCTCTGCCTGTTGCCTTATTTTATATCTTTGTTTTTTACCTGTGGCTGTTGCTGGAAGTTCTTCTACGAAAAAATATTTTCGTGGTCTTTTGTAGTCTGCAAGATAATCATGGTTCTTTAAAAACTTATCAATTTTTTCGACTGTAATTTCAGAATCGCTTTTAACTACATATGCAGTACACACTTTACCCCATTTTTCATGAGGAACGCCAACGACAATACATTCTTGAATACCTGGGTGTTCATTTAGCCTTGATTCTACCTCATCGGCATAAATTTTTTCACCTCCGCTGTTAAACATGTCATCAGTTCTTCCCACGATATGGTTATAACAACCCTCATCCCATGTTGCACTATCTCCTGTAAAATACCAACCATCTTTAAATGCTGCTTCAGTAGCCTCAGGCAGATTATGATAAGTACCCGGATGATGAAGATTTTTAACTATCATTTCTCCAACAGTCTTTCCATCTTTAGGTACAATATCATCTGGACTTGCTTTACGATCTCCATATTGTTTAACTATTCTGATAAGGTTTCCAGGTAGAGCTGTGCCATTTTTTGCAGTTGCTTCCCCGTTCCATTTTTCTTCAGGATCCCAAGGTGAAAGAGTATGGCAATAAAGAGCTTCTGTGCTGCCATCACCATTAAACATATCGATTCCCAGGTTCTTTTTTACTGTATTGTATAATTCTGATGGTACTGGAGATCCCATCAGCATGCATGCACGTACTGTTGCAATCAATTCTTTTTTATTTGTTTCTATAGCAGTATTTACAACGGCTTCAAACATTATGGGTGGCCCCATAACAAATGAAACTTTTTCTTTACTTATTGCATTTAATGCCTCAACAGGATCGAATTTTTTTATACTAACTAATGTCATTCCAAGGTTGAGCGCAGGAATATAAGCAGGCGCGTTGCCGGCAGCATGGAAATAGGGAGCCATAATATACAATACATCATTAGGCGTCCAGTGCATACCATATAATGAATGAGTAAGACCGCAAATATAAATATCAATGTGACAATGAGAAACTCTTTTTGGCCTTCCTGTTGTACCGGATGTATACAGTCTAAGGGCTTCATCAAATGCGCCTAGTTGATTCTCACTTTTATTTTTACGGTCTTTTTCTACTTCAATCATCTTGAACAATTCTGTCGTAGAAATAACTTTTTCAGGCTTATATTTACTAATTTCTATTGCCTGCAATGAAGTTTTAGAAAGTTGGTCATCGTATATGTATACTTTGGGTCTACTTTCCTCCAAACAAAATGCAATATCTCCAGGCGCAAACATATAATTTATTGGTGAAAATACTGCTCCTAATTTCCATGCTGCATAATTAGAAATTATTAAATCAACACTATTGAATAATGACACCATAACAATGTCATCATATCCGACACCAATCTCTTCAAGTTCAGTTGCGAATGTATTTGATAGCCGATTAAGTTGTCTATAAGTAAAACTCTCATTAAGCGTTTTATCAATATATGCGATTTTATCTGGTACGGTTTCGACCCTAAATTCAAAAGATACATGCAAGGGTACCAGTTCATCAAATCGTTTTTCGATTCTTTTCATTTTCATATCATACACCCCAATCAATTTTAAATTTCAACGCTTGAACTCAATAATAGAGCCAAAAAATTAAAATATTGTTATATTCTAATATGTTAGCAAACATTATCTATTCATTTCGAGTATTCTCCTCGTAAATCGGTTTTCAAAACTTTGCCGGTGGCTGTTTTTGGCATTTCTGTTACAAAGTCCACACTTTTAGGTATTTTGAAACCTGCCATTTTATTTCGACAATAGTTTCTTATTTCTTCTTGATCACAAACCGATTCCGGTTGTAATACGATGATTGCTTTTACCTCTTCTCCCCATCGTTCACTTGGAACGCCAATCACAGCTACCTCTGCGACCTTTTCATTTTTGCTAATAATCTGTTCTACCTCGACAGATCCTATATTTTCTCCACCACTAATTATCAAATCTTTATCTCTATCGATAATATGGAAGATACCGTCTTGATCTTGTATCCCTACGTCACCTACTGATATCCATCCGTCAAGAATTCTTACTTTATTAATTTCAGGGCTATTATAATATTCATAATTCATTGCACCGTTTTTTACCCAAATTTGCCCAACTTCATTTCTTTCTTTCTCGTTCCCTTTTTCATCTGCAATTTTAACAGACGATCCAAGACAGGGATATCCTATAGCATCAATAGGTTGTCCGCTTGATTCATCGTCTGTAATAATGGTAGCACCACCGAATTCCGTAGAGGCATAGAGATTATTAAGTTTCGCATTTTTAAAAAATTCTTTTGCCCTATCGTTTGTATCCTGATGCAAGGGCCCCCCAGAGGATAGTAATGCCTCCATATTTGAGACATCATAATTTTCTTTTCCTTCAATGTTTAAAACGAGATTTAAAATCGCCGGCGTTAAAAACATTCCATTTACTTTGTACTTTTCAAGGTCTTTCAAGCATTGTTCAGGTTCAAATTTTCTTGGAATTACTATTGTACCTCCAACATATATCATCATATGGGTCTGCATTTCTGATCCCAAATGATATTGTGGTGTAGGGCACATCCAAATTTTGTTCCTCGTAACATTATAGTTGTACGCAATTTGTAAAGCAAACCATAGTACGGCACCTTCGCTTTTTATCGCACCTTTAGGCTTTGCAGTAGTTCCAGACGTGTAAATTAAAAGGCTATCATCATTTAATGAAACATCAATTTCCGGTTCACTACTTTCGCCATTTTCAATCAAATCCTCATACCCTAAACAAAACTCTTCATCATTACTATCCAAATTGATATAAAATTGAACTTCTTTCATATCATCACGCTTATTAATTTCTTTTACTATTTCCAAAAATTGACCTTCAAAGATGAACGCTTTTGATTTAGAGTGTGATAAGATATAAGCAGCTTCATCTGCAACATACATAAAATTGATGGTAGTACATACCATTCCTGCTTTATTTAATGCAAAAAATATCTCAGCGTATTCACCTCTATTCATGGACATTACCGCAACATGATCGCCCTTTTTTAACCCGAGCCGAGTTAGTTCGTTAGCAAGGCAATTAACTCTCTTATTTAATTCTTTGTAATTAAGGGTTTTGTCATTATACTCCGCTATGATGGCTGTCTTTTCAGGGAAATTTTTTGAGTTTTGTTCAAGCATTTTGCCGAATGTTGTATTTTCGGTTGTAACATTCATCATTCTCCCTCTTAATTTCCATTAATTTTTAGCAAATATTTTTTTTGTCTATTACCAATATATTTCCTGCTATCAACTCATAGTCAGCCCACCACTGACACTAAGAGTTTGTCCTGTAATAAAGTTAGCCTCATCCGATGCAAGGAACGCCACTGCTGCACCTATGTCTTTTGGCTCGCCCATTCTTCTTAGTGGTATAATTCTATCCATTGCGTCAAATATTTTACCAACGAACTTATTTTCTTTCATCATATCTTCTATCATAGGGGTCATTGTTGGACCTGGGCATACACAATTTACCGTTACATTATTTCGTGCTAATTCTCTGGCCATGGTTTTACTAAATGCAATCACAGCGCCTTTTGTTCCAGAATAAACTGCTTCTCCCATACTGCCCACTCTTCCTGCATCTGAGCTAATATTTATAATTCGACCACTATTTTTTTCTTTCATGTGTTCAACTACACCACGCACACAATATATTAACCCTTTATAATTAAGATTTATAACTTTTTCCCATGTTTCGGTATCATTTTCGACAAATGGTTCAATCTTATCCCATCCAGCGTTGTTAACAAGAACATCAATCTTGCCAAAATCATTCTCTATCTTGTTAAATACACTATATACTTTTTCTCTATCTGTGATATCTGTTGAATAGTTCTCTGCTCTACACCCATGTTTTTCAATAATGCTACAGGTCTCCTTTGCTTCACTTTCCAGTAAATCAACAATCGCAATATTTGCACCTTGAATTGCAAGGCACTCACATATTCCTTTACCAATACCTCTTGCACCACCTGTCACCACTGCTACCTTACCTTTTAAATCAAACATTTCTTCTCCTATTTTTTAATAAATTTTGCCAGAAGCAATATATCATTTTAAAAATCGTCTCATCTATCATACATCTTATTTTCTATAAGCTTTGAAATCAGGGTTCCTTTTTTCTATAAATGCATTGACTCCTTCGTGCGACTCATCGGTTTTATAATATAAACCTACGGCATGATTTGACATTTTACTAATTCCGATTATATTATCTGTATCAGCATTAAATGATGCTTTAAGAAATGCAATTGCCGTTGGTGCCTTTTTTAATATTTCCCTGCACCAAACGTCAACTTCTTCCTCAAGCTTATTTAAAGGGACTATTTTGTTAATTAATCCCATGTCAAGTGCCTCGTTTGCTGTATATTGTCTACATAGATACCAAATTTCTCTAGCCTTTTTTTCCCCTACTATTCTAGCCAGATATGCACTCCCCATACCAGCATCAAAACTACCAACTTTCGGACCGGCCTGACCAAATTTTGCACTTTCAGCTGCAATTGTTAGATCACAAACTAAATGAAGAACGTGCCCTCCTCCAATTGCATAACCGTTAACTGCAGCAATTACTGGTTTAGGAATCGCTCTTATTGTATTAATTACTTGACCATGGGCATCTAAAAGGTCGAATGTTGCTTTGCCTTTCCCATATCCCTCTCCATCTTTAGTCTTCTGGTCCCCACCAGTACAAAATGCTTTTTCACCAACTCCTGTCAGAACAACAACCCCAACTGTCTTATCAGCCCAGGCATCGATTAAGCCTTGATGAATTTCCTCTAAAGTAATAGCTGTAAAAGCATTATATCTTTCAGGACGATTAATTTTTATCTTAGCTATTCCATCATTTTTCTCATAAATTATTTCGTTATACATTTTATTCTCCTCTATAAATTTTAATACTGTTGTTTGTTAAACTTTTACTCGGTTTCTCTGCATTTTATCATTAGTTTCACCTCTCCTTCTTGTACTATTTCTCCTTTTTGATTATATACAGTTCGCTTGTTTACAACAATTCCTCTTTCATTACTTTTTGTTTTCAGCTTATCAATTATTTCACCCTTTACATATATAGTGTCATTTATAAAAACAGGTTTTAAAAACCTCCATTTTATATCCATCATTGCTATAATGTTAGGCTTTATTGATATATTAAATTCACTTTGTGTAAATAGTCCAGAAGCTATCGACAACACTAACAAACCATGTGCAATAGGTTGTTTAAATGAAGTTTTACTTGCATGATCAGCATTTACATGGATTGGATTGAAATCACCTGATAATCCTGCAAAATTCACAATATCCGCCTGTGTCACAGTACGTCCTTCTGTCCTTTGAGACTCTCCCACATTTATATCTTCGAAATAGATTACACTCATTATAAATTATCTCCAATAGCAAATAATTAATTTTTAATATGATATGTTCCAATACCTAAATTTGAAAGATAACTGCAATTATGTTAATTTTGATCTAATATGGCAAATAGTTCCTGCCAAACAATTCCCGTGCAACAACTATGTTTGACACTTGGTTCGTACCATCCGCTATTTCAAATCCCATTACATCTCTTAACCGCTTTTCAATAGGCAGGTCTTGTGTATATCCATAATGCCCATGTAAAAGAAGGCAGTCATGTATAGCTTGTACACAATATTTAGGTGCCATACTCTTAACCATTGCGGCTTCTTTTGTATGCGGTTTACCTTCATCTCTTAACCAAAGAGCTTTAAAGCACATTAATCGAATCGCTTCAATAATTGAATAATGCTCAACAATAGGAAAGGAAACCCCTTCAAATTTAGCTAGAGATTTACCAAATGCCTGTCTTTCTTTGACGTAAGCAATTGTCTCTTTGATGGTAGTAATAGCAGCTCCTATACATAGCAAAGATAGATGTACTCTGCTAGCGTCGAAAATGCGCATCACCATCTTAAAACCGTCGCCCTCCTTACCTAAAAGATAGGCTTTGGGAATTTCAACATTATCCAGAAAGACAGATCCTCTTGAAAGGCTTCGTCCACCCAAATCACGAAAGTTCTGTCGTTTAATACCCGGCAAATTCATTGGTACAGCAAATGCGCACACTGAAGATTTCTTTGAGATATCATTAGTTTTAGCAATCACCACAGCAACATCTGCATCCCCAATCAAGGTAATTCCACTTTTTTCGCCATTTAAAATATATTTATCCTTTTTCCTGATTGCACTAGTTATAATTGCAGAAGCATCGGTGCCACAATGTGGCTCAGTTAGCGCAAAAGCTGGTACGATATCTCCCGACACTACTGGTTCCAGGAATTTTTTTTTGACGATATCAGTTCCATTTGCCAACAGAGATAGACATATTTCTGCAACTGCAAATGTAGCCGAACACATATTTGGGTCTTCTTTTGCTATTTCTTCAGCGGCAACACCCTGGCTTACGCAATCTATTCCTAATCCGCCATTCTCTTGCGGAATGCAGGCTCCAATAAGACCTAAATCACCAATTTTCTTCCATATATCCCTTGAGAATTTATCTTCACAATCATAATCGGTATAATTTGGGCGAAGTTCCTTAACAGAAAAATCTCTTACTGCATTCCTAATTTGTCGTTGCTCTTTCGTAAATTCGAATTTCATTATTATTTTCCTGAAATCAATGGTTTTTTAGTTATTTAAAAATAGAACTCTTCTTTCATTCATTTATTATTTTTAAACTATCTTCGCTAAAAATTGAATACTTTAGTGATCTTTCATATACTGAATAAATGTGATCATGTACACATGCTTCCACTTTTGCCCCCTCTCTTTTTTTCAACAGCTCAACCACTTCATCATGATCCTCAACAGAACACTTTATCCAATCGGATTTGTTAAAATATATATGGGTTAACCAAATCCACACTGAACCCTTTGTCGTACACCTCATTGCACGTTTAAGTGCATCATTTTCAGCTGCATTGATAAATTTGTTATGAAATTCGAAATTCAATTTGGCACATTTTTCATAATTTGAAAGTTCGTAAGAAGACTTTATTTTTTTATTTATATCAACCATTTCTATAATTGTATCTTCGCTAATGATTTGTGCAGCCAAGCGTGCTGCGTACCCTTCAAGCATAGCCATAAGAGGAAAAATTTCATTTAAATCCTTGGATCTAATCTTACGAACACATCTTTTTCTATATTCATCGACTTCTATTAATCCCTCTGCTTGAAGTAATCGCATAGCCTCCCTAATTGGGGCACGGCTCACTCCAAACCAGTCCTGAAGCTCTATTTCTTTCAGCTGCATACCCGGTGCTAACGATCCTTTTATGATAGCCTCACCTAATTCAGATCTAACCTGCTCAACTAATGATTTAGGTTTAGAAAAAATTTTTTTTTCCAATGCCGCTTCCTCTTCAGCATAAATTTTCTATATAATCGAGGTGCAAATTACTAATTCAAAATGATCAAATATATATAATTCATTAAATTTGTATTATACAATTTATATTTGCTTTGTCGACAATGTCAAGATATATTTTTGCCTTTTACCCAATGGCATACCTGCTGTCTGACATTTTGTAATCTACAAAGCCAAATTAATCCCACCAATAGATGGATTCCTCGAATCTCAACTAGCCATCACACATCTTGTTTTCATTGTTATTTAAATAAGTTGATTGTTTACTACAGTAACTTATTAAGCTGTTTTCTTTACTCTTGACTAAGCAAAACAGATCCCCTATTCTGAAAAATGGAAAAACGAAACTGAATTGCCGAACAACAAAGTTCATCTCTCTCTCCACCAAAGTCCTTTAATCTGATTTTTTGCTGAACCGTTCCTTACAACAGAAGTAAAGTGATCCGTAAAACAAGATCGGGGAAGATTGCGATCCGTTTTGATGACGATTTCCGCATCAGCACTATCCTGCTGGAATGATAATTAAATTACCAAGAAAATTAAAACAGCCGGTCAGATAATATAAAGAGAATATTATGGGCAATGGAACAGAACAGAAAATCACTAAAAAAGCCTTACAAGATTTAATTGTAGAATCAAACAAACATAAACTTTGGAAAAATATTTACAAGCTTTCGCAGATCATCCTTACACCATTGATTATAACCATTGTCAGTATGTATGTTACGGTCCGTATTAATGAACAGCAAACAAAAAACACTGCTGAAATAACAGAGCAACAAAAAAGAAGTGCTGAAACAATTGCAGACGCAAACAGGGTAAACTCCAAAGAAATTTCAGAGTCAAACCAGAGGATCGAAAGACTCAAACATATCAACGATATTTTTCAAACGTTTCTAAGAGAAGAGAAAATAAACTTTGCAAAACCAAATGTCGAAGCCCAAAGTATGCAGATCAGATCTCTGGAAGTTTATGCTAAGGATGCCTTACCATGGTTTTTTGTACCTCAGCCATCACAGACAGCTATCTAAAATTTATTTCCCCAAAAAAGGAGATACTTGGCGACCTGGCAACAGGTGTAAGCCTCTATCATCTTGGCGGAGTAATCATGCCCATTGCAGGCGGGCTGCTCTATACCCAAAATGATGTCCATGTGTTTTTACTGGGCAGCCTCAGCACCCTGTTTGCTATCTTAACAACGAGAAAACTCGTAAAAATGAGTTTGACATAATTAAGGATTGGGATCGAACGTCAAACAATAAAGAAGGAATATTATAGGTTTATCCGTTAACGGCATAGTATTCATTCTTCTACGTTTAACGTTCGATGTTAATTCTAACTACTTCTCCGCTTTATACCCCATGGGCAGTTTTTTAAAGCGCCCACCGTAGATGATGGGATCACCTTTGTACCCCAGAGCCTTAAAGTCGATGTAGTCCGTTGTGCCCACAAGATGGCTCACGTCGCGACCTTTGGAAACCATGTAGGAGAAATCGGTTCCCTTATGAGCAATGGTATTGAAATTCACATCGCGGCTGTCCTGGTGGCAACGGTTGCAGGTGCGTTCACCTTTGAGGCTTTCATGGCACTGAACACAGGAAAGGGCCATATCCGCCGGCATAATTTCATGCTCCACTCCCCAGTACATATTGGTACGGATCCACTCGTATTTACCGCTATATTTCATACCGGCAGTCTTCATGCCGTCCGTGAAGGCCTTTTGCCAGTCACGGTGTTTCCAATAGGCGGTTTTGTCTTCCTTGTTGCGTGGATACAGATGGGGCACCAGCAGGTGCTTGTACTCGGCATCAACCGCCTGAACACCAACCATGATTTTAAATGGTGAAATTTTGGAATTTGGGTCGTTGATGGAACCTACCGGTTCGGTAATGTTTATATCTGACAAGGTCAGATCTAACCGGTCGCCCAGCAGCACACGCTTCATAAAACCGCCGTGCCAGCGATAGACCGGTTTGGCCGACTCCTTCCAGACGAATTCCCCCTTTTTCCAGATGTAGTCCTTCATTCCGTACTTGTCTTTTTTCGGCTTGCGCTTCTTGTCACCAGCCTTGGACCAGTTCCAGAACACCTTTGTGGGTTTGCACTTGGCATACACCGGTGCGTGGCAGGTTGTGCAGGCAATAGTATTGCTGTGCTTGTTAAGGTGGTGGTCCAGCAGGTCGTCGCCATAGTGCGGGGTCTCCGAATGGCAGTTCTCGCAGGATATGCTGCCTTCGGCCACGGGTACCGACGAACTGCGTCCGGCAATCTTGTGGTTGCGGGTACGGTGGCATTCGGAGCATTGAAAATCGTAACCGCCCATGTGAACATCGCAACTACGTTCGGGCTGCAAGAGCTGGCGGGACAGGTCGGCATGTTTCACTGCTTCGCCACCACCACCGTTGAAATGGCAGTCTCCGCATGTTTTACGAGAAGTGGGACCAACGCTCTTGGCCACAGCTACCAGATCCACTTTGGGATCGGGCATGCCTGCGCCCTTGGGGGATTTCTTATAGGTACCGGTAGTGTCGTGACATACCAGACAGTCAATCTTAGTCATATCGGTAAAATCAAAGTTTGCGTCTTTCCATCCATAGCCGGCGTGACAACTTGTGCAACGAGCCTCGTTGCTGATGATGCTCACTCAGAAGTTGTTGGTGGCAATAGTTGCTTTACCGAGCTCAACCTCCTTTCGATGCTTGAGGGTGTATGGCGATGGTCCTTTCCACAGCCAATGGGCTGACTTTAGCATATCCTCGCCGGCCGGCTTGTGGCAGCGCAGGCACTCACTGGTCACCTGGGAAGGTTCCGGATTGGCCGCCAAATTTATTTTATCCTTGTGGTCAGGTACATTTTTACGATGGCAGCCTGCGCAGTCGATGGGGCCATTGTTCATTTCCTTATGGCAGCCCATACATTGCTGGTGATAGGCGGCTTTGAGGCCCAGACGTTCGGGATGATCCTTTTGAAAAGGCTTTTGATGACATGCCGAACAACGCGTGGTTTCCATTGCCGTGTCGTCCACTGGCCGATAGTGGTGACAAAGGGCACAGTCCTTGGTGACACCAGCGTGCTTGGCGTGCATAAAACGCACCGGTCCATAGTGGTCTTCTGTTTTGCGGATGATAGGGCTGTTCAGCAGATAATAACTTTCCGTCTGGTCTTTGACGTTCAACCCCATGTCGCGAAGTCGCTGCTGACGGCACAAACGGCACTCATCCATGACTGCCTCCACAAAGGGCACCACCTGTGCGGCCCGTTTCTTGGCCGCTTCCTGATCCGGTGCGGTCCAGACAACCTTTTCCACTGACGGTTTCGGGGCCGTTACGTCGGCGGCCGCCAGGGCGGGTCCGCACCAGCAGAAGCCGACCAGAGCAAACATCATAAATCCTATAATCACCGGTCCTGTTCTGATCATGCAGACACCTCCTGTTCCGGTTTGTTGAGCACGGGAAGATAGGTCACCAGAAATCGATAGAGAAACATCAGGGTCGCAATGAACCCAACGGTGACCAGGATTTCGCCAATGGCGGGGAAATAGTTAGCTTCGCTGATGGGTGGTCGGTAGCCGACAACAAACACGTTCAGGCGGTTAACCAAAACGCCCCCCACAATCAGGGTACAAGCCACGAACAACGCCCGCCGCGAGCGGCGCACCACCGGGGAGAGCAACATCAGCCAAGGCACGATCACCCCGAAAAGCATCTCAACAAGAAACGAATTGGTCTGGGCTGTAAAATCAAAAAGGTAAACGTAGGTACCACGCACTACCATGTCGCCCACCTTCAATGCGAGGTAAAGCCCAAGAAGAAAGATGGTGATGCGGGTCAAGGGTGTGAGCACCTTCATCTCCGAATCCAGATTAAGGGAAGTAGTGGCCAGGGTGGCTTCAAACACCACCATGGGATAGCCTACTGCAATTGCCGAGGTGAGAAACAGCAGTGGCAACATGGGTGTATACCACAACGGATGCAGTTTGGTGGGCGCGATCAACATCAGCGAGCCCAGGCTGGACTGGTGCATGCAGGAAAGCACCACGCCGGCAATGATAAAAAACCACATGATCTTCGGCAAAATGGCATCCGCTATACCCAGCAGACCCTCAACCGGCGAATTCAAGGCGGCCAATGGCCCTGGCAGATTCACCCGCCCCTTGAAACGTTCCACTACAATGGGAAGAAATTCAAGGTAGAGTATGTTGAGGTAGAACATGACACACATGGCAACCTCAAACAACACGGAGGTAGGGTTCCAATAAATCATAGGCTTCCATATAGCCCAAGAACGGCCTATATCCACCATCAACCCCAGGACGACAAATGTGTAGCCCAACATGGCAGTCAACAAGGCCGGCCGGACAACTGATTCGTAATAATGACGGCCAATGATATGGGCCAGAAAAGCAGTGGTGAAACCGCCTGCGGCCAGGGCTACGCCGGAGGCCACATCCACGCCTACCCACAACCCCCAGGGACGGGCCGTGGTAAGGTTGGATACGTATCCGATACCACCGATGAACCGGGCCGCAATGGCGGCGGCACCGGCGGCCATGAGTATGGCCAACACCACGACGCCCGGAGTCCAGAACTTTGCGTTTACCGGTGCTGCTTGATGAGTCAAGATGCACCTCCTTTCTTCCCGTTTTCAACCCGATCGCTCTTATCCTTGGAGGCCCACATCACTCCACCAATCATGCCGAAGAGAACTATGGGAGACCACATATAACTAAACAGGCTGTGCTGGATGGTTTCTGACAGCCGGGGTATTGGTTGCTCCGGAAGGGTATTGAAACCCAGCTTCTCAAAAGGCACGGCGGACAAATACATCCAACTGGTGCCGCCAACCTCTCTCTCACCGTATACATGATCAACATAGCGGCCCGGATTGCTCTTGATGCGATCATGAGCTACCTTGAGCAAATCACTTCGTCGACCAAAAGTAATTGCCTCCACCGGACAAATTTCCGCACAACCTGGAAGTTTATTTTGCGACTGAACCCGCTCGTAGCAGAAGGTGCATTTCATCACCTTGGGGGTAATGGGGTTATGGTATTCGTATGCCGGGATCTCGAAAGGACAGGCCACCATGCAGTAGCGACATCCGATGCATTTTGTCACGTCGTAATGAACCGTGCCGTTTTCTTTCTTGGTCAGGGCGGCGGCGATACAGGCCGAGACACAGGCCGGATCCTGGCAGTGCATGCATTGCAGCTTCACGAAGGTGGGCACCAATTGATCACGCTCGTCGATCATTCCCGAGGTGTACCGGTTGATAACCGTATAGGCCCGCTCATCGGGCCGCCGCTTTCTGTTCAGCACTGTATAATCTTCAAAGGATTGATCCGGGGCCGGCAGGTCATTCACCCGGTTGCAGGCCTCCTCGCATTTCCGACAACCGATGCAGCGTGTCAGATCCACGAGGCTGCCAACCGGATCGGACGGCGCTCTGGATTGCCAGGCTTGGGCGGATTGCCCTGAACCGGCCACCGCTGCTCCGGCAACGGTCACATATTTAAAAAAGTCACGTCTGTTCAGCCCCATAGGCCCTCCTTGAGTTAGATTGAAATGATTGACGCACCCCGTACTGATGTGCGTTTATAATCGTTTACCTCACCTGCCGGGTTTTCCTTTAACCACATGGATACTATATTCCGCATCGTTTTGCTGAGCCTCATAGTGAAGGTCCGACCGGCTGCCCAGCAGCTGACAAATATTTTCGACAACGTCAGGATCACGCATGGTTACAATCATGTCGTCTCCGGTTCGCATGGCACTGACCGCATTGTTGAATTTGAGCACACTAATCGGCCAGGGAATATGCTCAAGGTGGAGTTGGTAATGGCTGCCCATAATGCCCGTTATCCTGATCACTGATCAATTTGCCCGCAAGGCAATTACCTTCTATTTGTCCGTGTCCGTGGTCGTACAACAACAAAAACCATGCCACCCCGCTTTTAAAACTAACATATCCATAACCTT
Source organism: Desulfosarcina sp. (assembly GCA_030642405.1). Classification (GTDB taxonomy): domain Bacteria; phylum Desulfobacterota; class Desulfobacteria; order Desulfobacterales; family Desulfosarcinaceae; genus Desulfosarcina. Next base: position 11,146 of record DAOWNV010000002.1, on the reverse strand, counting down.
CCGGAATAAATTCAAATACAAACAAGGTGCACTATCCGGCTACGAAAAGGGTTGTTTATCTGTTTAAACACATGCTAAAAAAATAAACACATGTTTAAACATTGTTAAAAGGAGATGGTATGGCCATCGCGGAAATCGATCGGCATTGGGAAAGGGTCATCAATACCATGAACGAAGCACTGCTCATCATTAGTAAAGATGGACGTATTTTGTCCGTCAACCGCTCTTTCGAGGAGATGACCGGTTATTCATCAAAAGAGGTGTCCGGCCAACCCTGTACCCTCCTTGCCTGCCAGGCCTGCGAAATGGCCATCAACAACCAGGGGGATGAGTGGTGCAAGCTTTTCGAGTCCGGTCAGCCGGAAATGCGCCGATGCCACTGCACCATAAAAAAAAGGGATGGAACATTTGTGCCGGCCATGAAAAATGCTTCGGTACTGAAGGACGATGACGGGACGATAATAGGAGCTGTAGAAACCCTTACGGATTTAAGTGTAATAGATCGTCTGGACCGCAAGGTGCAGGTCCTTTCCCGCCAGTTGGATGAAAACAGCGGTTTTGGCGGCATCGTCGGTGTCAGCGACCAAATGAAAGCCGTTTTCGATATCATCGAAAAAGCGGCCCAAAGTGACGCACCTATAATCATTTTCGGAGAGAGCGGAACGGGTAAGGAGCTTGTGGCAAGGTCCATTCATGATTGCGGCAAGCGAAGGAACGGGCCTTACGTTCAACTTAACTGTGCGGCCTTGAACGAAGCCCTGCTTGAAAGCGAGCTATTCGGCCACATCAAAGGTTCGTTCACCGGTGCGTTCAGAGACCGCGCAGGTCGTTTTGAGATAGCCGACGGTGGAGACCTGTTCCTTGATGAAATCGGTGATATTCCGCTCTCCATCCAGATCAAACTGCTGCGGGTATTGGAAACCCGTCAGTTCGAGCGGGTGGGCGAAAACCGACCCGTTTCGGTTGATGTCCGCATCATCACGGCCACCAATCGCAACCTGCTGGAGCTTATCGATCAGAAGCAGTTCCGGGAGGATCTCTATTTTCGAATCAACGTAATTCCAATCCACCTACCTCCGGTACGCGACCGCAGAAGCGATATTCCGCTACTGGTCAACACCTTCATCAGCCGACTGGAACTGCGTACGGGCAAACAAATCCGTGGATTGACGCGCGATGCGCTGGACTGTTTTATGAATTATCGCTGGCCGGGGAACGTCAGGGAAATTAAGAGCGCACTGGAGTATGCATTTATTATTGCAGACAAGGATACTATCGACATTGATCACCTACCGCCCCAAATGCTCGCGCCTTCAATACCACCAGTGACCATGTCGGGCCATGGATTTAGTAAAAACGAAAATTCCGAACGGCAACAACTTATCGAAGCCCTTTCGGCTTCCGGAAGTAATCAGAGCCAAGCAGCCCGATTGCTGGGAATTAATCGGGTTACGGTATGGAACCGCATGCGCAAATACGGAATAAATTTAAAAAGGGAGATACAAGGATAGTCAGCATGTTTATGAAAAAAGGCAGGGAAAACCGCTTCTCAGCAATTTCCCCTGCCTCTTTTCTTGAATTCGACTACACCTGCACACGGTCGGGGTTTTCCCGGGTAAAACAAACAACTCCGTACTTTTAAAAACACTGAAGTTGTCCGTTAATTCAAAGTGCCTACTCCACGACTTCCTCCATGGATAAAATGGAAATCACTTTCACGCCGTCTGTCTCGGCAACCGTGCCGGTTACTTTCACTTTCTTACCCACCATTTCGGTGATCAGATCACTACCCTCAAGTGTGTAGATACCGTCAGCTGCATTGAGGACAATAATGTCACCCTTTTCTGCGATGGTGCCCGTAATGCTGTCTTCTGCTATTGCCAATCCTGCACCGGCTACAACCATAAGCATTGCTGCAACTACTGCCACCACGACATTTTTCTGAATGTTTTTCATAATCATTCCCTCCAATAAATTTGAAATTAATCTTTTTTCACCCATGGAGACACAATTGTCTCCCAGTCGGCACTCCCAATGCTGCACTTTCAACATTTCGGAGCCAACTGTCGGCGTCCTCTTGGCTGCTGTACAAGCAATGGGCATGCCACCTTTCAGGCATAAAAATAGTTAGTAATATCAGATGGTTACTCACATAGAGCCGTATTTCCCAAATTGCACTTATTGCACACGGATACGAAAATTTGCGCGTAAGGATTGGGGATGAATTGAGAAAACCAAGCATATAATACGACCCATATAGCTTACACCATCATATCGTTAGGTTTTCTGATCAAATGACCGTCTCTAAACTCATGGGAACACACAAACAAGCCGATGATAGATGAAAAACTACCAGGTTATTAAGCGCTGGAAAAGCGAGTTGGTCCTTCCAATCGCTTAAGGGGCATAACAATCGAAAAAGGATTTATCGCGCATGAGGAAAAACAACGGTATGACGCGGAGACAAATAATGACCTGGGGAACGATGGGTCTGGCAAGCTGGCTGTTTAGCCCCTTCAGAACAGCGGTTGCCGCCTTGCAAGAAGATCTTAAGATGGTTACCCACATTCCCCAAATGGCGGGACGGACGACTCCGTTGCTTGTTTTTTACGATTTTATTGACGATCCGGATCCTGAGGTGGTACAGCATATCCACAATGAATTGAGCCATCGGAAGTCTTGGTTAACCCACCTTAAAAAAAAAATCGGTTTCGAAGAAAAAATGCGGTTGTCAGTGGAACAGCTCCAAATCCGCCTGTTGTTCGTTCCTCAATTGGGAAAAAACCAAAATGCCGCCTACCACCGTTACTGCCAAAATGTCACCGACTACATTTTTGAGATGAACAAACTCGACAATTTTTACGAAACGATCACCAGCCCTCGGGCCAGCTATCCCCGGCTGCCGCAAACCGGAATTAACGCCTTTCTCGTTCATCGACTGGCAAAAGAATATGTGGCCATATGCCGTTTTACTGCCGAATCCGGTCGCAGTGTGAAGTTCAAGGCAAACGGAGCAATTTTTTCCAATCACCTGGGGGCAGTCGACCTTGAGATCGATTTTTTAGCCCCGGGGCAGTTTCAATTAAAACGCAAGCCGTTCACTATCTGGCAAAACGCTACCGAAAATCTATTTACGCTGATGTCGGTACCGGTTGAAGAAACACTGCATTTTCATCTGGGATCTGCAACAGACCGTGAAATTACCGAAGTCATGCGGATCACACCCCCTAAAAGCTTGGCTGAAGCTCAACGCCTGGCTGAAGAATGGATGGCCATAGAAGAGTCAGTGGTGGGCGGATTAGTCAAAGGTGTGTTAAGGCAATACTGCACCCGGTACAATATGAAACTCCCCGAGTTGAATCCACGATATCAAACACCCGCACCGCCACTCCATCAATATCGGTACCGGGATCAAGGCATCCGCATAGTGGAAGATCTTGGATTTCAAAATGCATTGGGTCTTTATTTGGACAACCCATCAGATTTCAAGGATCGGCTGTATAGGCAAGAGAAAGCATAGCTCATGCGTATACTTTGACAATGAACCTTTGATTAAAGGAGATCATGAAACAATGAATATGCGAGTTGAAAAAGTCATTATCATGGGTGCCGCAGGTCGTGATTTCCACAATTTCAATGTCTATTTCAAGGGCAACGAACGCTATATCGTTGTTGCGTTCACCGCTACGCAGATTCCGGATATCGAGGGACGATTATATCCGGCGGAGTTGGCCGGAAGCCGTTACCCTCAAGGGATCCCGATCCATTCCGCCGAAAAGATAGGCAAACTGATCGAATCCAACAAGGTGGACCTGGTAGCATTTTCCTATAGTGACGTGCCCCATACTGAAGTGATGCATAAAGCCTCCATGGTAACCGCTGCCGGCGCGGATTTCATTATCGTGGGCGCCAATTACACTATGCTCAAATCCACTAAACAGGTGGTATCAGTATGCGCCGTACGAACCGGATGCGGCAAATCCCAGACCAGCCGCAAAGTAGTCGAAATACTGAAAAGCATGGGGAAATCCGTTGTCGTCGTACGCCATCCCATGCCATACGGGGATTTGACTAGTCAGGTCGTCCAGCGATTCTCCTCTTACGAAGACATGGAAAAACACCACTGTACCCTTGAAGAGCGTGAAGAGTACGAGCCGCACATCCACATGGGCGTGGTGGCCTACGCGGGTGTGGATTATGAAAAAATACTCCGACAGGCGGAAACCGAAGCCGATGTCATCGTATGGGACGGTGGTAACAATGACACGCCTTTCTACAAACCGGACCTCCACATCGTTTTGTTGGACCCGCACCGCCCCGGCCATGAAACCGCCTACCATCCGGGTGAAACCAATTTATTGATGGCGGATGTAGCTGTGATCAACAAGGTTGACAGCGCGACACCGGAAAATATCGAGTCGGTTCGCAAGGCCATCCAAACACATAATCCAACCGCCAGGATCGTGCTGGCAGATTCTGAATTGCTCACTGATGATCCTAAGCTGATAAAAGGAAAGCGTGTACTAGTGGTGGAAGATGGCCCGACCCTCACTCACGGCAACATGCCCTACGGAGCAGGCGTCATCGCCGCCAAACGTCACGGCGCTATAGAGTTGGTAGATCCGAGGCCGTTTCTTCAAGGGAGCCTGAAAGAGACATTTAAAACCTATCCCGGCATCGGCCGGCTGTTACCTGCAATGGGTTACGGAGAGCAGCAGATTAAGGATCTTGAGGCCACCATCAATACCACACCATGCGACTTGGTACTGGTGGCAACCCCGGTGGATCTCTCCCGACTACTGAACATCGAACATCCCCATGCGCGCATCCGGTATGAGTACAGGGATCACGGCACACCGACACTGGAAGAAATTCTCAAAGATAAATTTGCATAGACGAACACTTTTCCAGAACCCTTACCGCAACGAGAGCTTTCTTTTTGACAGTCTTCGGCCATTATCCTGACAAGAAGGGAAACAAGATACCACACTGGACTGAACTGAGCGGATACAGAAAACTCTGGTAACTGAACTGCTCTACATCTCTCTCTCGGTTTCGGGCAAGGCCTGCAACCTGGGTCTTGCCTATTGTTTATTCAGTGGAAAATAAGTGTTTACTTTTGAGCATTAACTTAATAAAGGAGAATACATTTTCAACAAAATCCACACTTGAATAAATTTAATTAAAAAAAATAAGAAGAATACGATTACGTCTTAAAATGATTCTCCTTTTTAAAATCGAAGATTTAGGAGGTTGAAATGAACTTTGTTAAGGTAATATTCTTATTCTCCTGTATATTTTTTGCTGTTATAGGCTGTACCACTGTTCACAAAGACACAGTAGAACCGATTGATTCCGGTCCAACAGTAAGTCCCACAATTCAGCAAGCACAGACGGTTTCTAAACCAGGACTCAAAAGAAAAGTCGCAATAGCTCGCTTCACTAACGAAACACGATACGGTCAAAGTTTTTTCCTAAATGATTCCGACGACCGTATCGGTAAGCAGGCTGTAGATATTTTATCATCCAAATTAATGGAAACAGAAAAATTCATTCTCCTTGAGCGTGCTGATTTAGACAAGATCCAAAAAGAATTAATAATGGGGAACGCATCACCACTAAAGAACATGTCTGATTACCTAATTGTTGGGTCAGTAACAGAGTTTGGCCGGAAAGACCAAAGCGAAGTCGGAATTTTCTCCAGAACTAAAAAGCAAACTGCATATGCTAAAGTTCATATCCGATTAATTGATGTATATACCGGCCAAATTATTTATTCTGAAGAGGGCGATGGAGAATCCTATTCTGAAGCTGGTACCGTTTTTGGCGTCGGACAAAAAGCCGGATACGATTCTTCCCTAAACGATAAAGCACTCGAAGCCGCCATTACTAATCTTTCTTCTAATATTATTGAAAATTTACTTGGAAAAGAATGGAGAGCATATATTCTGGGGTATGAAGACGGGTTGTTCATTATATCAGGGGGAAAATCGCAGAATATTTCTCCAGGAGATAAATTTGATGTAATAGAGGAAGGAAAAAGGATTAAAAATCCGCAAAGTAATATGATGATCACACTTCCTGGGAAGAAAATTGGTGAAATTTCTGTTTTACAAAGTATCGGAGATTCAGTTGAAAATGAAGTTTCCCTCTGCAAAATTGAAAGCGGAACGTTTCAACAGTTTACAGCTACGAATGATTATTCCAAATTATTCCTAAGGGAACCTAAATTGGGAGGTGAATAATGAAAAAGATTAATACAACATTTCTTTCACTCCTTGTTTTGGTTCTATTATTTGGATGTGTCTATAAGGAGGGTATAATACAACCTGATCAAAAGAGCTATATTTGGTTCTCTGGGATTACAGATGGCTCAATCGCTACCATAGACGGAGGAGAGCCCTTTAAAGTGGAAATTGGTTACTATTACAACGATCAGACAGATACGGGTAAGGTCGACAAAAAAGGCAAAACGCTTTACCAAGTAAAACCGGGGCGGCATGAAATTATTGTAAAAAGAGGAAACGAAATACGTGTAAATCGCGTTGTTTTGATAAGTTCTGGTGCAACCAAGGAGATTAATATACCATGAAAAAGAGAACTTTCTGCATCCTCTTCATCTTAACTTATGTGTTACTTTTTACATTCGGATGTGCCACCCGTGCCACCCAAAAACCTATGTATTATTGGGGTGATTATTCAGGTAGTCTCTACAAGATACACAAGGATCCAAATAAAAAAAATATAGCTGAACATCAGGTTCAACTTGAGACGATAATAAAACAATCTGAAGAAAGAGATTTAAGAGTCCCACCAGGTGTTTATGGTGAACTTGGTTATATCTATGCCCTCAAAAATAATTCAAAAGAAGCAGTAAAATTGTTTGAAATGGAGAAGCAAACCTATCCTGAGTCAACCATATTTATAGATAATATGATCCAACAGGTTCAAAAAAGGGAGATAAATGAGTAACCAACTCTCAATCAGGTGGATCGCTTTAATGTTAGGAATGATATTTATATCATGTGCCATAGGTTGTGCACCAACAACAATGGCAACTAAAGGAAGTGAATTTCCATTAATGTATGAAGAAGCCCCGACTACCATTCTAATATTACCGCCAATTAACCAATCTACAGCAGCTGATGCCAAAGAATATTATGCAACAACCATCCAAGAAGTATTATCTTTTTGGGGATATTACATATTCCCATATGAAGTAACAGCAGATATTTTTAGGATCGAAGGGATATACGATGCTGAACTTGTAACAGATGTTCCTCTAACAAAGTTCAGAGAGTTTTTTGGTGCAGACGCGGTACTTTTTACCACAATCAAAAAGTGGGATTTAAGCTACATGGTTCTTGCGGCTTCATTAACTGTGTCCATAGACGCACAGTTAAAATCAACCATATCAGATCAAATCCTTTGGAATTACAATGGTACCGTAGTTGTTGATCTTTCTGGAGGAAACACGGGAGGTGGTATTGCTGGATTAATTGTAAAAGCTATTGTCACGTCGGTTCAATCCGCTATGGTAGATTACGTTCCCCACTCACAAACAGCAAACTATAGGGCTCTTTCCTCCCTTCCGTTCGGTAAATACCACCCGCAATACATGACTGATCAAAGTATTCAGTTTGTCGATCAAACACCAGAAAAGGCTCCAGAGTGAGATTGAACTTCTGGTTTTTTTTGATACGACCTCCTTCTATTTTGAAGGCAGTGGCGGTTACACCATCGGCAAACGGGGCTTTAGCAAGGATCACCGACTGGATTTAAAACAGATGGTCGTGGGTGTAATTATCGACGATAAGGGCCAGACCATCTGTTGTGAGATTGTGCATTTTATTAATTACCCGGAATTACGCGGTAGCCAGTTCATAATCGGCTTCCAAAATTCCCATCAGTTCCTTCACGGAAACAATTTCATCAACACGAAAAGCGTTGGCACCGGCAAAAGCAAAACCGCTTTTAAATTTTCCTTTCTTAGCCATCGCCAGGGCAATGCCTATGCAGTACGGACTATTTTCAGGATCGCAGGTTTTTAAACAGTGATAGGGACAACGAAAAGGACGCCGTTTACCATCGGCCACATCGACCAGAAACTGGTTTTTCAGTGCACGGCCCGGTAACCCCACAGGACTATTGATCACCATCATATCTTCTTTTTTTGCATCCACATAGGACTGTTTAAACGCCTGAGCCGCATCGCACTCATGGGTTGCAACAAACCGGGTCCCCATTTGCACACCGCTAGCCCCGAGTTCCATAAGCCGCCGGATATCCTCTCCATTATAAACACCGCCGGCGGCAATGACGGGAATGCGGACACCATGCGCCGATTCCACCTTATCCATTTGCACGACCACTTCACGGATAAGGATCTCCAGACGGTAAGCCGGATCGTCCAACTGGTTGGGCTTGAATCCCAGGTGTCCGCCTGCTTTAGGTCCCTCCACGACAAACGCATCCGGCAGGTATTTGTAGCGGTTAAACCAGCGTTTACAAATCAGTGCTGCGGCCCGGCCTGAAGAAACAATAGGCACCAGACGCGTTTTATCACCATTTTTAAGGAAACTGGGAAGATCCATCGGAAGGCCGGCACCGGCAAAAATAATATCAATTTTTTCTGCAATAGCCGTTTTTACCAAATCAGCGAAATGGGTCAGTACAACCATGATATTGACACCAACAATTCCGTTTGTCTTTTCCTTTGCTTTTCTGATCTCCTTTGAAAGAGCTCTGCAATTGGCCTCTAGTCCATTGGTGGCAATATCTTTTTCCGTTATACCAGCCAGGGCGCCTGCAATTACACCGATCCCTCCGGCATTGGCCACAGCGGAAGCCAGGCCGGACATGGAAATCCCCACCCCCATGCCTCCCTGAATTATGGGAAGCCGGCTGACCAGATGACCGATTTTTAGCTCAGGCATTTTCATGAATAGCACCGTTGCACGTCCCCCAAATAAGAATTGTAGCAAATCACTGCCATGAACATGGCATATTCATAACCGGGAAGGCATCGTACCACAAGCGGGAACGCTTATATTACAATTGTTTTACACTGAAATGAATCAAAACCGCCCGTTCAATCTATTTCTACATATCTATCCTTACATGTATTTGTTTCGCAGGACCGTCAGTCGGGCGAGGTAACGATCCCTGTAGACCAACCCTTTTTGGTTGGAAACATCGTAAAACAGGTAATCAAGATAGGGACGGATATCGATGCCGTATTGATTGAATTTCCCGTCGTTGGCCCTGTCGACAATCAATATGGCGTAGTAATTCATCAGCATTCGAACCGTTGAACCTCTTCTCAGCAGATAACTTCGACCTCCCAAGGTATTGAGAAAATATCCTGCATAATCATACAGCCGTTCAATGGGAAGGGGTTGCCCCCCCACTGACAGGGGCCGGCTGCATTCAACAACCCGGGAAAAAAACATGGCCATGGAAGGTTCTATGATCTGGTTCTCGTGGGTAAAAATCTCTTTGACCAGCATCAGTCGCTTTTTACCTAATACACGGTAGAAGTGTGTTACATTTTTTACAATGCGATACAAATCCTCCATTTCAGCAATATTAACAGGTGGTTTTGCCATAATCAAAGACGCACACTCCTGAAAAAAAGGCAGCACTTCCTCCATCTAATTCGTATTTCTCCATATAGGGTTGACGATCCATGTGGCTATACAATGAGGCCATTTGTGCTTCCGTCTTATTGCAGTCTACGACCTGGTCATCAACTTGCGAATCGAGAGACTCCGGGCCGAAAACAACCTCAAACACATCGTTTCCAGGTTCCTCTTTCTTCATGCTTTCTATCTTCGCCCGTGTTTCGTCCAGTTCCGACTCTAATTCCTGAATCACCTCCAGGCATTCGCTTTCCGTACGTTGCCGGTTCAGATCCATCTGTTTCTGATGCCAGTTTTTCACCAATACGGTAATCCCCAAACCGATAACGATCATAGCAAACAAGACAGCGATAATCTTAAAAGGTCTGTTGGTAGAATTCACATCATTCTCCTTCTATGTTGGTTTGAACGCTACAAAATCTTTTGCAACACATATGCACTGGAACTCGAAAGCCTGCCATCAAGTACATCGATCACTGAAAAATAGGCGGATTGGGCTTCATCAAGACGCTTTATAAAACGATTGGAACGAATCCGATTTAAATCGGACAAACGTGTTAGTTCAACCAAATGCCGTCCACCGACAGCCTTTTTGCCGACATAGGTCATCACCCCGCTCAACACAAGCAAGGCATACCGGCAATCCGGATCATCGCACATTGAACTGGAAATCTCTTTGCACGAGAACTCATAGCAGACCGGTGGACGACCTGCAACCAGTGTACATCCATTCGAGGACAGCCAACCATCAGTTGGATGAAATACCGATTTAGGGGAAAACCGTTCGGCTACATGTTTTAAGAATACACTTTCCAGGGTTTCTTCGCAAAAATGGGAACGGCAACAAACCTTTTGACAGATCGAACAAAACCTGCCGCACAGCCGTTCCATCTGCTGCCGCACCTGTTGTTCCAAAACCCCATAACATTCGATTAGTGTTTCGATATCTGATTTCATAGAACAGGAGCTCATCAGCCGCCTTATTTCAAGTGTAGGAAAAAGGACCGGTGGGTGTCAATGGAGATTGACACTATCACAATCTGAAACGCTTTAATCGGGAAAAATACAAAATGGCTCGCCAAACCATCACTTATACCGTATAATGCCTGTGGAAATTGTCATAAAACCAAATAACTTTCAGGCCCAGTCTAGTAAAATATCCGTCTTTTAACCATCAACCATATAAAGAAGGCACCATGAGATCCCTTGCTATCGGCATGATTGCCAGTTTGATTGTCCTTTCCGTTGCCTGTTCGGATAAACAACCGGCCAAGACTCCTGCCCCGCCGCCACCTGAAATTTCCGTTGTTGAAACCAGTGCTCAGGACGTTCCCCTGTATCTGGAATTTGTTGGGGAGACCTTTGGTTTAAAGGACATTGCTATCCGTGCCCGGGTGGAAGGCTTTCTGGAGGGGCTTCACTTCCAGGAGGGTGCTGATATAAAGAAAGGCGATCTGTTGTACACGCTGGAGAGTCAGCCTTTCGAAGAGAAGGTCGCCGCCAGG
>DAOWNV010000125.1 GCA_030642405.1 Desulfosarcina sp. | reverse complement strand
CACTACGCCGGCCAGTGCCACCATACCGAACACGCTCATCATGGACAAGTCATATCCGAGTAAAAGGTGACCGAAAACAGCACCGATCATACCAAAAGGTATGGTAAACATGATAACAAAAGGCTGGGAGTAAGAACGAAACATGGTGGCGATGACAACAAAAATACCCAGAACCGCGAGAGGAAAGCCGATCATCAGGCTGCCTAAAGACTCTTGTATTTTTTTCTGCTCTCCCTGAAGATCCACAAACAAACCGGGGTTGCGTTTTTTCAATTGTGGGAAATAGTTCGCAGAAAGCTCGGCATAAATTTCGTTTGCGTTGGCTTTGTTGGTATCCACACCGGCCAAGACCACCACCCTCCGCATCCCATCTGTACGGGTAATCGTGGAGTAGCCGGGGGCAAAGGTGATATCGGCCACAGACATCAGTGGCACCTCGAATCCACCTGCGGTACGGATGCGTACGCGGTTCAGATCTGATAATCGGCTTCGTTCGTCGGCCGTGTAGCGAACTTTTACCCGAATATCATCCCTGCCCCGCTGCAATCGTAGGGCTTCATCGCCATAATAGCCGGCGTACATCTGCCGGGCAAGATCGTCCACAGTCAACCCCAAAGTCCGGGCTTCAGGCTTGAGTGCCAAGCGTATTTCGTTTTTACCGGAGGAAATGTCGCTTCGGATCTGGTAGACGCCGGCAAATTTTTTGAGTTTGCCCATCAGGTCGTCGGCTGCGGCCAAAATTTGGGGCATGTCGTGTCCCCTGAGCCATATCTCGATAGGATCGCCCGGTGGGCCTGTCTCCATACCGGTAAAGGTCAGCGCTTTGATGCCGGGCAACGTTCCGATTTCCTCTTCCCACTGTACCATCAAGTTGTCGGTGTGAATGCCCCGTTTTTCGGAATCCAATAAGATCGCTTGTACGGCGCCATAATGCGGCCCAATCTTTGGCCAGTTGCTAAGGGTTTGACCCACCAGGGTCAAACGGTGTACCAGCAGCGGGTCTCCCGATCGCGTTTTGGTTTTCTTTTCCAGCCGCAACAGGGCGGCTTCGATTTGCTCGATGGCTCGATGGGTGATTTCCGGTGGTGTCCCGGTGGGGAACTCGGCTGTTGAGGTCATTACGAACCCGTCCATATTGGGGAATACCTCAAACTTGATGATGCCGCTACGCACCAGACCGATGGTGAGCATGAGTATGGCAAGGGCCGTGGCCAGTGAGATATACCGCCAGAAAAGGGCCTTGCTGAGAAAAGGCAGATAGACGCGGGTAACAAAGGTTTCCATCCATCGGGAGGTAAATTGCTGAACGCGACCGATCTTTCGGACGAAGCCTTTCTTTTTGTCGTCAAGTCGTTTCGGATCGGGCAGGTGGCTCAGATGCGCGGGCAGTAAAAACAGACACTCCAATAGGGAGACTGCCAGGCAGGCGATTACCACTGCGGGCATGATGCGGATGAATTTGCCCATGATACCACCAACATAAAATATGGGAACAAAAGCAATGATAGTTGTTACGATGGCAGCGATTATCGGCATCCCTACTTCAGAAACGCCGTCCACAGCAGCCTTTAAGGCGGATTTTCCCTGTTTGCGATGAACGTAAATAGCTTCGCCCACGACGATGGCGTCGTCCACCACGATGCCCAGCACCATGATTAAGCCAAAAAGGGATATCATGTTTATTGTTCCGCCGATTGCCCAGAGAATTACGAGGGCCCCTGATATGGAGATGGGAATACCCATTCCGGCCCAGAAAGAGAGTTGTGCATTGAGAAAACACCACAGAAAAAGAAAAACGATGATTAAACCGATCATGCCGTTTTTCAGCAGCAGGTCGATGCGGTCCTTGAGCATAGTGGTGTTGTCGTAAAGCACATGGAAGTTGGCTCCGTCAGGAACCTGTTGTTGTTTGGTATGGACGTATTGATCTATTGTTTTGGCAATGGATAATGCGTCTTGCTCCGGGGTTTTATAGACAATGAGCAAAACTGTCTTCTCTCCGTTGATTGTCGCGGAGATGGGGTCTTCGACGAACCCGTCCTCAATGTGGGCTATACGATCCAAGGTAATTATATCACCTTCTGAACGTGCCATTACGACGATTGAGGCCAGTTCCTGCCCGGTATATTTCCGTCCCATAGTGCGGACCCGGATCTCCTCAGCATAGGTGCGGATGGTGCCGCCACCCAGGTTGAGGCTGTTGCGACGGATGGCGTTGGACACATCGGCCAACGAAAGACCGTATTGGCGAAGCCGTTCTTCGGAAACCTCGATGGCGATCTCATAATCTCGTGCACCAAAGGTTTCCACCTGGGAGATATTGGGGAACTGCTGGATCTCATCCTTGATCTGTTCGGACCACTCTTTGATTCGTCGCTCGGACATTTCCCCGGAGAGGTACAGCAAGGTAACCATATCCTTGAGCAGCAATTCACTGATTACCGGTTTTTCCGCATCCACCGGAAACGTGGAAATCGCATTGATCCTGGTGCGCACCTGTTCCAACACGTTGTCAACATCATAATCCTCATGGACTTCGATATTTGCCGTGCCGATCCCTTCGGATGACTGTGTGGTATAGAGCTTGATTCCTTCCACACCCTCTATGGCTTCCTCGATCTTGAGGCTAATTCCCTCTTCCACCTCTTCAGGATCGGCCCCGGGATAGGGTACGGAGATCGTGATCAAATTCAAAGAGAACTCGGGAAAGGTTTCCCGGATCATGTTGGACGTGGCAATAAAACCGGCAATAAAAACCAGCACCAAGACAATGTTGGCAAAAACCGTGTTTTTGGCAAAGGAGACAATTACCTGCTTCACAAGGTGGGCTCCTTTACGGTTGCCGGGTCGATGATTTTCAATAAGGAATTTTCCAGGGGATTGATTAGCCGGGTCAGGATCACCCGATCTCCTTTGTGAAGGCCCTTGCTGACGAAAACGTGCTCACCTTGAATCCGCTCCACCGAAACAGCCACTGTTTTCAGCATGTTATCATCATTGACCAGATATATTTCGTTTTCGAAACTAACGGTGTGGCGGGGTAACCGAAAGACATGCTGTAGTGTATGGCCGGGTATATCGATAAGACAAAACATTCCTTCAACCAGGGGAAGAGTCCGGCCATTTGTTTCCATGGCGGATGTCGCGGGTATCCGTATGGCAACGATTAGGGTACGCGTCTGCTCGTCGAATTTTACCACTCGGTTCAATGTGCCTGTCCACCTTGCTCCCGCTTTATCCTCGGTCCATCGTATTGAGCAGGGGACGGGAGTAAGTTTGGCAAACCAGGCCGTATACGGCTGGTGAGTGTCCGGTATTTCAAATTGTAGCCATTTTCGGGCATTTTTGCTATCAAGTGGAACCTGAATTTCCAAAACCGTGTCATCGGCCAATGTCAATAGGTTTTGACCAGGAGAGACAAATTGACCGGTTTCTAAAGCAACGGATTTTACCCGGGCGTCAAAAGGCGCTTTTACCGTACAGCGCGACAAGTTGGTTTCGGCGATAGTAAGCCTGGCTTTAGCAGAGAGCAGGCGGCTTTCGGTTTCCCGGATCTGCAGTGGATACAGGCTCACGGCCTGTCCCATCTGGTCTGCCTGATCCGAAGTGCTGTTGTATGCGCGTTCCGCCTGATCTACGCCGGATCGCGTACCCACACGATTTGTTTCATATAACCGCTTCGTCCGTTCAAACTCGTTTTTTGCCAACTGGGCGTTACGCTCCAGGGTTTTCAATCGTTGGGTATCGATTGCCAGCTGTTTTTCCAGGCGGGCCACTGTGTTTTCCCATTGGGATACACCCGCCTGCGCTTCCTGAAGACCTGCTTCATAGTCTGCCGGATCGATCTGAAACATGATCTCCCCGGTTGGAATGATATTTCCAGCCCTGAGTGACGGATGGGTTTTTTTAATCCTCCCGGATACCTCCGAAGATAGAGTCACGACAGTAAGTGCTTTTACCTCTCCATATCCGGATATCACAATCGGATAGTCTTGTGCCTCTACCGTCATGGCTATCACGTTGATGGTCTGTTTTTCAATTTTTGTCTCGGAGGGAGGTTGTTTCAAACCGGCCAGCACTTTCATACTCACCCAGCCGATTAGAAGAATAAGAGCGCAGAGGACGATACGCATCGTCACATGTTTTTTCTGCCTGCTTTTTTCCTTTTGTTCCATTTTCAGCCTTGATATGATGGATTATTTGTCATTAATTGCCTCCATTGGTGATGAAGGCGCACCTAATAATATATCTAAAAATATATCAACATACTTATTAGAACAACAAATTAATAGTAATTCAAAATTTCCTTGGAGCCACACAGGAGAGACCTTATCATCTTTCTGCTGGCAATGTTTCTTAAAAGGGTGATGAATTTGTAACAAATAATTAGGATCAGGTTAAAGATAGCTTCGTCGTATGCCGATATTGTAGGAAACGGTTTGACTAACCTCAAAAAGCCCCGGATGGAGCACAAATGTCCTTGAGCAATAAAAAGCCGCGAACCTTTTGCGTTACCAGCGGAAAGGGGGGTGTCGGCAAGACCAGTTTTACTGTTAATTTTGCCATTGCCCTGACAAAGAAAAATTACCGTGTTTTGGTGGTTGACGGCGATATGGGTCTGGCAAACGTGGATGTATTGCTGCGCCTTTCGGTAAAAAATAATATCCGGGACATTTTGGAGGCCGGTACTTCTCCAAGGCAGGCTTTGATTTTTGCCCGTCCCAAACTGGCTGTACTGCCTGGCGGTTCCGGGATCCCGGAAATGGTCTCTTTGGGGGGGGAACAGCAAGAACGGCTGGGAGGCCTCATTAATAAGATGGCCGAAGAATTCGACTTTGTAATCATCGACACGGCCGCCGGAATCGGCGCATCTGTTCTTTGGTATAACTTGTTTTGCGACCACAATATTTTTGTGTTGAGTCCTGATCCCACATCCATGACCGATGCATATGCGTTGATCAAACTTCTTTCCAAAGATCACGGTGTCCACCGGTTCAATCTGGTAATCAATTCCGTACGGGGAACCAAGGATGGGGTTAATACCGTAAACACGATTAAAAGGGTGACCCAAAGGTTTCTTGATCTGGACTTGTTTCATTTTGGCAGTATTCCTGAGGATAAGGCCGTGCGAAGGGCTGTTTTGAACCAAGTTCCTTTTGTCGAGCAGGCTCCCGGTAGCAAAGCGGCTCGAACGATTTTTTCGCTTGTGGAAAGGGTGGATCAGTTGATCTGATGCATGTAATGTGCAACACAAATCCAATCGTCCTTCTATCTAAAAGGCATTTTTGTGGATTGGTTTCATGGTGTGCTATTGCGACGCCTCTCCATGCTGCGGATAGTGGGTCACCCCTGTCGGAAAACGGCCTCTGGGTTTTGTTATGGGTAGCCATTTTGCCGGCCGTAATGTTTATCGGCTACTTGCAGCAAAATCGGATGGTTAAAAAAAAACGAAAGAGATCAGAAGGGAGTTGTTCGAACGGCAGATAGCGGAAAAGGAACTTTTGGACTCTGAGCAGAAACTTCGCCAATCCCTGGCTGAAAAGGAGGTCCTGCTCAAGGAGATCCATCACAGGGTAAAAAACAATCTTCAGATTGTTTCTTCTCTGCTTTATTTGCAAGAGGATTCCATGGAGGATGCCAAAGGTGTTGAAATCCTCAGGGAAAGCCAAAACCGTGTAAAGTCCATGGCGCTGATCCATGAACAATTATATGGTACGGATGATCTGGCGAAAATCGATTTCGGACATTACCTGAAAGGTCTAACCGCCAATTTGCGGGACGCATACGCCATTGAGCCGGCCCGTATCCGTATGAACGTAAAGGCAGACGATATTTCCCTTGGGGTGGATATGGCCGTGCCTTGCGGATTGATTGTCAACGAGTTGGTATCCAATGCGTTAAAGCATGCATTTAAACCCCAACAAGATGGAACAATTGACATTGTTTTTCAAAAGCTGGGTGCGCATCGGATGCAAATCGTAGTAAAAGATGACGGGGTGGGAATGGCCGGGCCGTTTGATGACACTAAGAAACAATCGTTGGGCTTAAAGTTGGTTGATACGTTGACCTCACAACTGGGGGGGGCATTTACAAGTGAATCGGATGGTGGGACGCAATTCACCATTGTTTTGAATGCTCCTGAACGAACATATAAGGAAAACTAAAATGACACAGGCTACTCTGTTAATTGTGGAAGACGAAGGTATTGTGGCACAGGAAATCAAAAGCCGCCTTGAAAAATCCGGCTATAAGGTAGGTGCGGTTGCCCATGACGGTGAGACGGCCATCGCAAAAGCCGAGGAATTACGACCTGACCTGGTGCTCATGGATATCAGGCTGAAAGGGAAAATGGATGGCATCGAAGCAGCCGGCCGGATTCGGGATCGGTTCAACCTTCCCGTTGTCTACCTCACTGCCTATACAGACCCTGCCACCTTGGAACGGGCAAAGGATGTGGAACCTTTCGGCTATGTGGTCAAACCATTTGAAACCCGTAACCTCATCGTATCCATCGAGATAGCGCTGAACCGCCACCGAGGTGAAGCGGAACGGATATACGGCGAAAAACTCCAGGCTGTGCTTGAAACTGCTGGAGCCATTTGCCATGAACTCAACCAGCCATTGATGGCCATCTCCGGTCACTCGGAACTACTTTTGTACACCATGGACAAAAACGACAAGGCGTATGTGAAAATTGAAAAGATCCAATCCCAGGTGCAGCGTATGAGCACCATCATCCAGAAGCTCATGGGAATTACCCGTTACGAGACGAAAAAGTATACCAAAGGGGAGCGCATCGTGGATATTGAGAAATCATCCATGGCGATCAGTTGATCCCTTGGTTGGGTTTAGCTTTTTTAATGTATGCTGCGTGGCGGAGGCGGGCGGTTCTTATGATTCTTCTCACATGCTTAAAATAGAAGAAGCTGCTCAGAAAAAGGCCACCTCCGATGGTAATGTAAATTATGGCAAGAATACTTTTCGGCAGGGGGGATTGCCGAAGAGTGATTCCCAAAACAATCATTATGAAAATAATGATATAACTTTTCCAGGCCTGGAACGCAAAAATACATCCTTGTTCCGGCAAACGCCGTAAACGGATGATATTTCTATTTGCAATTTTTCCGAATCCTTTACGAAAAGCGAGAAACGCAAGGATAATACCAAAAACTCCCATAGTTCTGCACAATGGTAATGGCTCAGAGGCCAACCAGCCTACCCCGAAGTACACATCATTAAACCAACGATGCACCACATTATGCCCGATGCTGCGAACAGCCAGCATTTGGGGACTGAGGGCTTAAATCGTGAAAATTTCGACATCTGCTTGGTAAGCACGAAGTAGTTTTTCGATTTTTTCATTTATTACAGTTTGTTATACTGTCTGTGTGTTCCGTCACGATAGACTCTATCATTTTCTGCACATCTTATGCAACCAAAGTGAGGTTGGTTTGGCACTCACGGGTCCTGAAGACCCCTGCTTGGCAGGTTTGCGAAACAACAGCGCAAAAGAAACGATTAAGCACTATTGACAGCACCACGGGGGTTTTTTTATGTTATACTCTATTGGATCACCAATATTCAGTTAATCAACAACTTGAATGAGGATAAAATGAAAGATGTTACGAATATCCGGTTTTCGAACCGTATGTCCCAGTTGCCCCCATACCTGTTCGGGATGATCAACAAAATGAAGATGGAGCGCCGTTGGAAAGGTGAGGATGTGATCGATCTGGGCATGGGGAATCCGATGGATCCAGCGCCGGAATCGGT
>DAOWNV010000014.1 GCA_030642405.1 Desulfosarcina sp. | reverse complement strand
ACTGCAAGAGAATCTTTTTCGGTAGCCCACGGGTCTCTGATCCAAACAATAGAAACATCCGTTTGAGAGTTGGCATTTTCCAAAAAAGGCGAGAGCCGCTTTTGGAAAAAAGGGCGATCTCATCATCAGCAGGGTTCATGGATTGGCGGAAAGATTCGAAACTGTCCCAACGGTCCAAGCGTACCTGGTCCCAGTAATCCAATCCGGCTCTTTTCACCTGGCGGCTGTCCAGGGAAAACCCTATAGGTTGAATCAGGTGCAGCCGGGCACCGGCCCCCAGGCAGGTCCGGCCGATATTTCCCGTATTCCAGTGGATTTCAGGAGCTACAAGCACCACGTGGCGCTCCAGATGGTTTTTTAACTCCGGCGTTTGATCGGTAAAATTCACTTTTTCTAGATATACCCCCCACTCTTTGAGTCGTTGATAGGCGTATTGGGCTCTTTTTGAAACATTCATATACACCTCGATCTTCGAAATTTTATCTTTGACGCTGCCTGCAAAAGAGGCAATAGCCATAGTTCCCATCAAAAGACCGTCTGCAGGCCGGACAGACTACAGTTGATGGCGATGATTCCTCTATTGCAAGTCTGACCCGCATTGTATAAAAAAAGACGTCATAGTCAATATCCAAAATATTTAGGAGCCTTAAATGATCATCGATTTTCATGTGCATACCTTCCCGGCGGAAATCCGCGATCACCGTGAGCGGTTTTTTGATGCCGAGCCTGAATTTAAACTTTTGTACGAATCTCCCAAATCCAAACTGGTGTCCGCATCGAACATTGTTTCTATGATGGATGATCAGGAAGTGGACATGTCTGTGGTGTTCGGTTTCCCTTGGCGGACACCGGACACCTGTCGCCGCAATAACGACTATGTGATGGAATCTGTGGCCAAATACCCTGACCGCTTAAAGGGGTTTTGCTGCGTGGATAGTCTGAATCCGGATGCGGCCGAAGAGGTGGAACGCTGCTTGGAGGCTGGTTTGAGCGGAGTGGGGGAGTTGGCCTTTTACAGTTGCGGAATCGATGGAGAATGCCGGTTGAGTCTGGATCCTATCATGACCTTGTGCCGTGAACGGAACGTGCCGATTCTTTTGCACACCAACGAAGAAGTGGGACACCTCTATCCTGGGAAAACGCCCAATACGATGATCCAGATATACGAAACTATCTCACGATTTCCGAATAATATCATTGTTCTAGCCCATTGGGGTGGAGGACTTTTTTTCTACAATCTGCTGAAGAAAGCAGTGAAAGAGACCCTAATAAATGTCTATTATGATACTGCTGCATCCCCTTTTTTATATGACAGCCGGATATACCAATACGCCAAGGAACTGGCGGGGATTGACAAGGTGCTGTTAGGTACCGACTACCCGCTGTTGAAGCCGGAGCGGTATCGAAAAGAGATGGCCGAAGCCGGGTTGAGCCAGGAGGATATGGACCGTGTATGCGGTGAAAATGCAGGCCGTTTGTTGCAATTATAATATTTGGATCAGCTTTTTGCCGCCGGCAGCACTATATCCGGTTCTATAATCGTAAAAAGGGTATTTTATGAAAGTGGTAACCAAAGAACTGGTTGAGATTTTTGCCCGGACAAACACTCCAGAGGAAATGGAGGTATTATTCCAGGAAATATTTACTCCAAGCGAAATTGACACCCTCACCTTACGCTGGCAGCTACTAAAAGACCTATATGAGGGAAAGACACAACGAAAAATTGCCTCCGATCATAACATCAGTCTTTGTAAAATCACACGAGGTTCAAAGCTGCTCAAAGCCAGAGACAGCTACTTGAAAAAAGTGCTGGACTACTTTTATGAAAATGGAAACCGGTAACGAAATCCAAGCCAAGACGGATTTGTTAAACGACCTTGTTCATCTTGCAATTGATGAAGGTGCCGACGGTGCTGTGGCGATTCCAGCAGCAGCCATTGTCGTTGTGCCCGGGTTGGCAGATCTTTGCCATGATCCAAAATGTGAAAACTATGGGTTGTCGGCCAGTTGCCCACCTTATGTATCTGGTCCCCAGATGATGCAACGATTGCTTCCAAGATTCGAGCATGCCATCTTTTTTAAGATTGACGTTCCTACGGATATCTTGTTGTCCAACGAACGACGCCATGTATTTAAAATTCTTCATACGATAGCTTCTCTCCTCGAACGCACAGCCGTGAAACGGGGTTTTTCGGATGCCATGGCTCTTGCCGGTGGTTCGTGTAAAGAGATCTTTTGCATGGATCAGCCGAACTGCCAGGTGGTAGAACAAGGCAGCCCCTGCAGGCACCAGGCACCCCGATGTTGCCAGATCTTCCATGTCCGGATACGGAATCAATGTCTCCCGGTTAATGGAGGCTGCCGGGTGGAAAACGGATCGAGTCACACGAAATACCACTCCCGATGAGGTGCCCATGGGCTGGGTTTCGGGACTGGTCTTGATTTGCTGATTTCGTGAGCCGGTTGATGCCTTTTTTCATAAAAATTCAAGTCTATAATGGTGATGCCGATATGGCTGTGAAACATGTTGTTGAATAATGACTACAAAAAGATGGTTTGACCATCGGCTTGTTCTTTCCATTATTCAAAAACTGTCTGTTTTTTGAGTCTGCTAAAGCAAATAGTTGACATCGTATTTCTTTGTTTATTGCTGGAGGGTTTTAATTTCTACTTTGTATAGAAGGTAAGAGCCAGTGAAAGCGCGCCAACATTTCTTCGATAGAATCTCTACCTTAAATAATCTTCCAACGCTTCCCCATATTTTGCTAAAACTTCTTGATGCCTGCAATAAGGATAATGTCGATCTTGATGAAATTGCTTCCATTATCGACAAAGATCCCGCATTGAGCGCCAAATTATTAAAACTTGTGAATTCAGCTTATTTCGGATTGCCTCAGAAAGTACAGGAGGTCAACCAGGCAGTTGTTTATATCGGTACAAGCGGAATAAGGAACATGGCCCTTTGTGCCTGTGTTTACGAAGCTTTCCCCTCGCCAAAGAGAAATGGCCGTTTCAATTTGAAGTCGTTTTGGTGGCATTCTCTCCGGTGTGCATTCTTATCCAAACAGATCGCTGCCGGCTTGGACTTTGAACATTCGGACGATGCTTTTGTTTCCGGACTTTTGCATGATATTGGAAAGATCGTGTTGTGGGTGAGTTGCACGACTGCCTATGAAGAAGTCATTGAGAAATACCAAAATGACGAGCTCAGTCTGATGAAGGAAGAAGCCCGGTTGGGGGCTACCCATAGCGAAGTGGGCGCATGGCTTCTCCATCGTTGGAATTTTCAAACGGAACTATCCGATCCGGTTCGGTATCATCATGAAGAAACGAATCGAATTGCTCAGGCTATGCCCATGACCCAGGTCATCTACATTGCCAATTTGATATGTAAAGATGACGAGGACAAATTCAACGTGGGGGTTGAACTTGCAGACCAGTTTTTCGGCCTCTCTTTGGAAGCATGCCGCACCGCCAAGGAGAATGCGGATGCGGAGGCCAAAGAGATCGCTGATACTTTGGGTATCGATGTCAGCACCGACGATTCCGGAACACCGGTTCCTGATGAGAAAGACCGGAAAATAAAAAACGATCTGGTTGTAGACGTCCGTGACATCTCTTTGCTTATGGGGTCCCTTGAAGGGTTTCTGGCTGCAAAAGACTGCAGCGATATTTTATCCGTCATTGCAGACGGCCTCGGCATCCTTGTGGGCAGCCACCAATCTCTTTTCTTCCTTGCAGACAGGGAGAAAGATGTTCTTTCAGGATATGTAAAGGATCCATCCGGACGTTATGTCAGTGCCCGAAACCTTGCTATTTCCATGAGTCTACGTCAGAGCCTGTTGGTCAGAGCCATAATTGAGCAAAGACCGGTAAACTCTTTTGAAACAGAGCTGCATGAACCGTTAACGATTCTCGATGAGCAGATTATCCGGAGGACCGGCGGTCAAGGAATATACTGCCACCCTTTGATTGCAAATGGAGATCTGGTGGGGGTTATGGTGCTGGCCCTTGAGGAAAGGGATCTATCCCACCTTTTAAAAAATGAAAAGTTGTTGTCCGTTTTTCTTCATAAAGGCGCCTTGGCGCTTTGCCTTGATCAACTCAAACGAAACCAGTTGAAGGAAATTCAGACGACGCGTGTTGACGCCACCAGTGATCTGGCAAGAAAAGTCGTCCATGAAGTTAATAATCCGCTGAGCATTATTAAGAATTATTTAAAAATCCTTGAGATGAAATTGTCGGGAGAAGGTGTTTCTACAGACGAAATTCGAATTATCGACGAGGAGATCGGTCGTGTCGCTGAGCTTTTAAAAAAACTTACGAATTTTTCGAAAGAGAACACGCCTTCTCGGGAAAAAACGGAAATCAATGCACTGCTTGCAGATATCGTCAAACTTACTAAAGAACCTCTACTCAGACATTCGAATGTGAAGATAGAGACTGATTTCCAAACGTCACTTCCGATGGCAAACGCTGAAAAAGCCGGCCTCAAACAAGTCTTTATCAACCTGATTAAAAATGCGGCTGAAGCCATGCAGTCGGGTGGGACGCTTTTGATTCGTACCTGTCTGATCCCGCCTCCAATTGGTAGCAATCGAGCAGCGGGAAGGACAAAAGCCAACGGAAGAATACAAATTCAATTCATAGACGACGGTCCTGGAATCCCTGACGCAATAAAGGAAAAGTTGTTTGATCCGTACGTAAGTTCTAAAAAAGGCGAGCATTCCGGTTTGGGGCTTTCCATCGCGTTCAATATTGTTAAATCATTTCACGGGCATATTACCTGCGAACGAGCAGCGGATAAAGGGACGGTTTTTACAATTGAACTGCCTCTGGAAAAAGGCCCAACATCAGGAATTGTGGAGTAATTGATGCTTCGATCACCAAAAATTCTAGTTGTTGATGACGAATTTCGTTTGTGTGAAAGCTTATCCTACCTTTTAACGGCAAAAAGCTACGATGTTACCACGGCCAATTGCGGTTGGGATGGCATGGCCTTGGCGTCGGAAACGAAGTTCGATCTTGCGATTTTGGATGTCCATTTAAAAGATATGCTTGGTACCGAGATAATGAATGCCATCAAAATGCGACATCCGGATACCTTAGTTATCATCATTACAGGAGATGCCGATCTTGATTCAGCGATAGCCGCCCTAAAGTGTGGAGCATATGACTATATGAGGAAGCCTTTTGAATTTGAAGAGCTGCTGAATACCGTCGAAAACGCATTGAACCAGAAAGCGTTGGAAAGGGAAAAAGAGGAGATCAACGAAAAGCTTTACCTGTCTGAAAAAAAATATCGACATTTGGTTCAGAACAGCCCTGATATCATTTATACATTGGATGCTGAAGGTAAATTTACCTTTTTAAGTGAGGCGGTGGAACACCTGCTGGGGTTCATGGTGACTGATTTACTCGGAAAGCATTATACCATGATCGTTTGTGAAGAGGACCAGGAGAAAACCCGGTGGTTTTTTGATGAAAGAAGATCTAGGGAGCGTGCCACGTCAGGGATCGAGCTGCAGTTGAAGATCAATGAAAAAAGGCCTGTTGTCAAAGGGGATTCACCCTATTTAATCGTCGAACTGAAATCCATGGGCATTTATGAGAAGTCTGAACAAAATGGTGGTCGAAAACATATCGGTACCCATGGTGTGATACGGGATATCAGCGAACGACAGCGAATTCAGGTGAAGCTTCAAAATGTGGAACGGATGGAGTCACTCGGCACTCTTGCAGGTGGTATTGCCCATGATTTCAATAACCTATTGATGGGTATACAGGGGCGCTCTTCATTGATATCCATGGACGTGGAAAAAACTAACCTTTTAGAGGAGCACCTGCAAGCCATTGATGAGTACATTAACAGTGCGTCGCATTTGACCAAACAGCTATTGGGCTTTGCCCGTGGCGGCAAGTACGAAGTCAAGCCTACCGATATGAATATGTTGATCTTAAACAGTGCGAAAATGTTTGGCCGGACCAAAAAGGAAATAGTTATTGAAACAAAATTCCACAAATCGACTATTGCCGTAGCGGCTGACCGCAGGCAGATCGAGCAGGTTTTGTTGAACCTTTATGTGAACGCTTGGCAGGCGATGCCGGATGGAGGGACGTTGAGGATTGAAACCAAGGCGGTCGTGTTGGATGAGAAGGCATGCAGACCCTACCAGGTTCAGCCCGGCGGATATGTTCAAGTTTTGGTGACCGATAGTGGAATGGGCATGGATGAAAAGACCCTGCACCACATTTTCGATCCTTTTTTTACGACAAAGGAGAAGAGTCGAGGGACAGGATTGGGATTGGCATCGGCCTATGGTATCGTTAAAAATCATGGCGGTATCATAACTGCCTCCAGTAAGGTTGACATCGGTTCAACATTTAATATTTTTCTGCCCCTTTGCGAGCAGGCCGTGGTTGAAGAGATTTCAAAAGAGCCTGAAATCAGCCATGGATCCGAAACGGTGCTGTTAGTAGACGATGAAGAGATGATTCTCGACGTTGGAAAAGCCCTGCTGGAAAAGCTCGGCTATCATGTTATTACCGCCAACAGCGGGGAAAAGGCCATCGATATCGTTTGCGGTAGGGGAACCGATATCGATTTGGTGGTTTTAGATATGATCATGCCCGGAATGGATGGCGGAAAAACATTCGATCGTATTCGCGACCTTTGTCCATCAATGCCGGTCGTCCTGTCCAGCGGTTATGCGATCAATGGTCAGGCGGAAGAGATCATGCGCAGAGGATGCAACGGGTTCATCCAAAAACCTTTCACCGTTTACGTTTTATCACAAAAGATCCGAAAGGTATTGGATGCAGCAAGACCAGCTTTTTCGGACAAAAGCGATCTGTTTGAATCCTTACCCAACTAAATCAATTTTTTCGGGGTGTTCCGGACCCCCCATTTTTCAAACCGTCCGCAAAACGCTTGTCTCCATATCGTGAGATCTGTCTACAGATGCCCCGTATAATACTAGTTTCACCTGCCCGTAAGGAAAGGCGAGTGAAGAAGTGCCGGATGCGAATCATCCAATAGGCCGGATTTTCAGGATTCATATATCCGATGCGAATCAAGGTAGCTGTCAGTTCGTCAAACATCTGGTCCTGTTCGATTCGTTTGGCAAGGCGTGGTTTGAAAGGAGTAGGCGAGGATAACCCGGTTGTGGATAGGCAGTAACAGACTACCATGACCGCCTGAGCAAGATTCAATGAGGTGAAATCCACTGTTGGGATGTTTACCAGTTGGTGACACCGTTTTAGGTCATCGTTGGTGAGCCCTCGATCTTCAGGACCGAAAACTATGGCAACCGGGTTGTTTTTTGAAAGGGAAATGAGTTTTTGAGACAGCACTTCCGGTGATTTGATCACGGATCGTTGTCCCCCCAACCGTGCAGTGGTGCCAACCACATGGGCAAACGGTAACAGGGCTTCCCCCAACGTTTTGAATCGTTGAATGTTGTTTACTATGGGGTCGGTGGTATGGGTTGCCAGACGTCGGATTCGACTTTCATCCCAAATTACGGGATCTACAACAATTAAACGGGAAAATCCCATGTTGCACATGGCCCGTGCCGCGGACCCGATATTTTCGGGATACCGCGGCCGTTGCAATACGATGGTAATGTTGTCACGGGTAACGCCGGCGGTCATCAGGCGTTGATTTCAAAAGCATTGAAGAAATAGCCGATTTCAAATGCAGCGGTCTCCGGGGCATCGGATCCGTGGACAACATTCTTTTCGATGTCGGTGGCAAATTCGTGTCGGATGGTTCCTTTCGCAGCTTCTTTGTAATTGGTGGCGCCCATAAGCTCGCGATAGCGGGCGATGGCGCTTTCACCTTTCAACACCATGACTACTGCCGGACCGGAAGACATGAAATCGGTGAGACTGCCGAAAAAAGGCCGTTCCCTGTGAACAGCATAGAAACCCTCAGCTTGGTATTTGGTCATGTGGACCATCTTCATGGCAATGATTTTCAGGTCATTGGCCTCAAGGCGTTTTACTACCTCACCAATAACCCCCTTGGCCACGCCGTCGGGTTTAACGATTGACAATGTTCTTTCCATGGGTTGATTCCTTTTAGTTTTGGTATCATTGAAAATAGATTGGAGGCTGAGTTAACAGATGGGTTTTCCCAAGTCAACCGGTTCCGGTTTATTGATTGTCTAAAATGAAAGTATTTGCGATTAGTGTCTTGAAGTTTTAGATCCATTTGATATTTTAGAGTTGTTATTTGGAATGTAATAGCGATTTGTGTCTCTTTTAAACGTTACAACAAACCGTATAGCTTATTATTTTTTGTGAGATAAGAGTACATTTGTGGAGCCGATATGCCGATTTATGAGTTTTATTGTTCGGACTGTAACACCTTGTTCAGCTTTTTTTCGCGAACCATCAACACTTCTAAAACACCAAATTGCCCTCGGTGCAAAACCCGGAAGTTAGAGCGTCGGATATCCGCCTTTGCCTTTACCGGAAAGGCCAAAGAGGGGGGCGAAGAGGATGATCTGCCCTTTGATGAAGCGAAAATGGAAAAGGCCATGCAGATGCTGGCCGGCGAAGCGGACAGGATCAATGAGGACGACCCGCGCCAGGCAGCCGGTCTCATGCGCAAACTCACTGACATGACAGGGATGGAACTGGGTTCGAGTATGGAAGAGGCGCTCCAACGGATGGAGCGCGGGGAGGATCCGGAGCAGGTGGAAGCGGAGATGGGGGACATGCTGGAATCGGAAGATCCATTTTCGTTTGCCGAGAAAAAGAGCCGGGAGAAAAGTGCTGTTCAGCCGATACCGATACGGGACGAAAAATTGTATGATCTGTAAGGATTCGAACCCTATGATACATACAAACCAAAGGACTTCCACCAAGCTAACGACAGCCGGCGGATGTACACCTTTCTTTTTTATAATTAACAAGGGGGGACCATGAATATTTTCGACCGACTCGAAGCCCGAAAGGGGGATATCACAAAAGAGAGCGTGGATGCGATCGTGAATGCAGCCAATGAGTCTTTGCTCGGTGGTGGCGGTGTGGACGGGGCCATCCACCGGGCAGCAGGACCAGCATTGCTCGAAGAATGCCGTACCATTGGCAAATGCCCAACAGGTGAAGCCCGAATCAGCAAAGGGTACCATCTGCCTGCCAGGTTTGTTATTCACACTGTGGGCCCGATATACAAGGGGCGACCCGAAAATAGAACGCAGTTGGTGGCCTGCTATACTAATAGTTTATCCCTGGCCAAGGAGTACGGACTTCAAACCGTTGCTTTTCCGGCGGTTAGTTGCGGGGTTTATGGATACCCGATAGTTGATGCCTGCAAGATTGCCGTTGATACCTGCGTGAACTTTTTAAATGACAACGAATTGCCTGCCAAAGTGATCTATGTGCTGTTCTCAGAAGAAATGCTGGATCACTATACTCGATATTTGAATCAATTTTAAAAAGATTGATGATCCCGATCATTTCATTTCGGTTTTCGATACTTTATAAAATGGGGATTGACAAACCCAACGTAGGTGGTTATTTTCATCGCTCGAAGCCAATTGGGTTTTACGGTCTCAACAAGTTATAGACCGATGACTACTTTTAAGGAGGTTAATATGCTTGAAGTCACACAGCCTGCGGTGGAGCAGCTTGTCGAATTTTTCAAGGGCAAAGAAGTCAAACCGATCCGTCTTTTCCTTAACGAGGGTGGATGAGGGGGGCCAGGCCTCGCTATGGCTCTGGATGAGCCTGTTGATACGGATACTACCTTTGACATTGATAACTTTACATTCGTCGTTAATTCAGAGTTTCTGGAAAAAGCCCAGCCAATTAAAGTTGATTTTCAAATGTATGGCTTTAAACTAGATTGCGGCATCGACTTTGGCGCTGGTTGCACCAGTTGCGGAACCACGGGGTCTTGCTGCGCATAGTCGTTCCTTCCCGACCGATTTTTAAAAAGGCGACCTGAAAAGGTCGCCTTTTTTCATTGGGCTTACCCGGCAAGTTCGCGGGTTTTGTGGAAGTTGATTTCCGGCCACTCCTCCATAGCATTTTCCAGGCGCCAAAGGCTTGAGGCCAGGTAGGCCAGCTTCCCTTGATAATCATGTGCAAGGCTGGCGCTTTTCTCTTTTTCAAAGGACGACAGATTTTTCTTGTCGTCGCTTGTTATCCAGCGGGCAGCAGCGAAGGTCACTGGTTCGTAGTCGGCATCGACACTATATTCAGCTTTTAACCGTGCCATCGTGACGTCAAATTGAAGAACTCCCACAGCGCCTAGTATGTAGTCGTTTCCTACCAGCGGGCGAAAGAATTGAACCGCCCCCTCTTCAGCCAGTTGGGTAAGCCCTTTGAGTAACTGTTTGGCTTTAAGGGGATTTTGCAATCGGACCCGGCGGAAGTGATCTGGTGCGAAATTGGGAATGCCGGTGAAATGAAGGGGTTCTTTTTGGAAAAAAGAGTCTCCGATGCTGATGGTTCCGTGGTTATGGATACCGATGATGTCGCCGGGATAGGCTTCATCCACATGTGTTCGATCCTGGGCCATGAAGATTGTTGCATTGGAAAGCGTTACAGGTTTTCCCACGCGACTCTGAGAGACTTTCATCCCTCTAGTAAATTTTCCTGAACAGATTCGTACAAATGCGATGCGATCCCGATGGGCCGGATCCATGTTTGCCTGAATCTTAAATGCGAAGCCTGAAAATACATCCTCTTCGGGCGAGACTACCCGTGTTGTAGTGGGGCGCGCCTGCGGAGGAGGCGCCATTTTAACGAATGCATTCAACAACTCACGAACACCGAAGTTGTTAATGGCGCTGCCGAAAAAAACAGGGGTCTGGTTGCCTTTAAGGTATTGCTCCAACTCAAAAGGGTTCGCAGCCCCTTCAAGCAGTGCCACGTCCTCGCGCAGATCCTTTGCCTGGGTACCCAGCAACTCGTCCAACTTAGGATCGGCCAGGTCGGTGAAGATGATTCCTTCCTGGTGGCGGGTCTGACTACCCGGAGTAAAGAGGTGAAGCTGGTGGTGAAGTAGGTTGTAGACACCACGGAAACGCTTCCCCATTCCGATTGGCCAGGATAGAGGGGCGCATTCGATCTGAAGTTTGTTTTCGATATCCGAAAGAATGTCCAGCGGTGGCAGGCCATCGCGGTCTAGCTTGTTGATGAATGTCATGATGGGGGTGTTGCGCATCCGGCACACCTCCATTAGTTTTTCAGTCTGCGGTTCAACCCCCTTGGCGCTGTCGATAACCATCAGAGCGCTGTCGACGGCTGTAAGCACCCGATAAGTATCTTCGGAAAAATCTTGATGGCCGGGGGTATCCAGAAGATTCACTTCATAATCTTTGTAAGTGAATTTCATTACCGATGTGGTTACGGAAATGCCGCGCTCTTTTTCAATGGCCATCCAGTCACTTGTTGCATAGCGACCTGTCCGTTTTGCCTTTACGGCACCCGCCATCTGAATTGCACCACCGAACAGGAGAAGTTTTTCCGTTAAAGTTGTTTTCCCTGCATCCGGGTGGCTGATGATACCAAATGTCCGACGCTTTCTGAGTTCTTCTAAAAATTGGCGATTCATTTTTCTCTCAACTGAAATTGTTATAAAAAACAGGTTAGAACTATTCTATCCAACCAAAGTTTTCAATTTTTTGTCCCTTGTTTTGCTATCATCGTTCATCGAATACTTTTCATGCGTTCTTTTCGACTTACGATCTCGCTGATACGTATACCGTATTTCTCGTTCTCTACGACTACAAAGCCTTTGGCGATGAGTGTCTGGTTGATCAGGATATTGACAGGCTCACCTTCCATTTGTTCCAGTTCGACCACGGAATTCGGTTTCATTTTAAGAATGTCGTTGATTAGTTTTTTTGTTCGCCCCAACTCCACGGTGACGGGAAGTGGGATGTCCATAACGAGACCAAGGTTTTTAACCTGGCCCAGCTCATCATTGGTTTCGGTTGTCCGGGCTAGTGATGAAGCATGAACATCTTCCTCTTCTTTTTCTTGTTCATGGATCTCCTTCAGGGATCCGGACTCATCTTTTTTAACACCCGCCTCGACAATAATGATATGATCATTGTGAGAAAAGAGAAATTGAGATGGTTTGATAATATTGGCGGGACTTACCTTGAAGTCTTTTCCATTTGTGATGGAAGGTGTGGACAGTACGCAGGACAGACCAGCATCAACGAAATTGGATTTCAGATTCCCCCCTATGATATTGCTCAGTTCACGAATCACATCATAGACTTCTTCTTCGTTTTCAATCTCATCCACTTCCATACCTAACATAGAAGCAGTGATGATTTTGCCGAAATTGTCATTGACCTGAATGTTAAACATGCCGTCCACTTCACCGGCAAAGCTAACCGATCCAACGGTTCGCATCTCCTCGATAAAGGAATCCGGGACTTCCTGGATCGCCTCGACCTCCATATCCAGCATCGTGAAAAAAACATCGATGACAGAGTTTATAATGGCATTTTTTATATCAACACCTGCGATTTTTTCCATGATGACTTCACTTGACAAATCGCTCATGATGTCTTCTTTTGCGCCGATTTCCTCCTTCGCGGACAATTCAACCAAAACGAATTGATCATTGTGCCGGAAGGCTAACATCAACGGTGGGGCGATATTCGCGAGGTCGATTTTAAAATCGCTTCCCGAAGTGATGGAAGGAGTAGAAATAACACAGGTCAGATCGGCATCGAGAAATTCAGTCTTTAAATTTCCGGCAACGATATTGGCCAATTCGCCAATCACATCCTTGATTTCTTTATTGCTCTTAATTTCATCGGTTTCCATACCCAACATAGCAACGGTGACAGCTTTAGCAAACTTGTCGGTGAGATGAAAGGTCATTGTGCCGACGACCTCGCCGGCGAAGTGGATTGAACCCACCATCCGGTTTTCATCAAGACCGGTTATCATGTTTTTGTCGACGGCCTTTAGGTCCATGGACATCATGGCGTCGAATGTTTCGATGAGCGTGGACACGATCGATTGTCGTATGGCGTCCTCGGTAATTTTTTCCATCGCCCCTCCTATCTCTCAATGTGGCCATAGTAGTGACGTTTTTCTATTTTTGTCAATGGCTTGCAACAAAAAAGGCCCGGGCAAAAGGCCCGGGCCGGTTGTAAGAACAGATTGTTTCAGATCTAGAACAGACCGGTTACTTTCCCGGATGCCGGATCGACGTCGATGCGGCGGAAAGCAGGGTTGGAGCTGGTTCCCGGCATCAGGCTGATGGTGCCTGCGCAGGGGCAGAGGAACTTGGCACCGGAGTAGATCAGCACGTCGCGGATGGGCAGTCGCCAGCCCTTGGGTACGCCCTTTCTAACCGGGTCGTGAGTCAGAGAGAGGTGGGATTTGACCATCATAGTGGCGAAATCGGCGTACTTGGGATCGTTTTCAAGCATTTCGGCCTTGGCGTTGGCGTCGGGCTCCCAATCCACACCATCGGCACCATAGACTTCCTTGGCGATGGTTTCAACGCGGTCGCGCAGTTTCATATCCAGTGGATAGAGAAAATCGAAATTGTTCTCTTCGTCGCAGGCCTCGATGACCGCATCGGCAAATTCCAGGGCGCCTTCGCCGCCCTTTTCCCAATGCTTGGACTCGGCACAGCGTGCACCGGCCGCTTCGGCAGCCTTGCGAACAACGGCGCATTCGGCATCGGTGTCAGTGTAGAACC
This sequence comes from Desulfosarcina sp., assembly GCA_030642405.1. GTDB lineage: Bacteria > Desulfobacterota > Desulfobacteria > Desulfobacterales > Desulfosarcinaceae > Desulfosarcina. The sequence continues at coordinate 5,577 of DAOWNV010000014.1, read as the reverse complement.
GGTTGATACAGACCACCGGATTGATACCGGCTTTACGGATTACCCCGATCATGTGGACCATGTTGGCACAACCCTTTTCCACCAGTTCGAGGTTCTCCTTGGTGTAGGCTTCATCCATGGGTTTTCCGGCAACCACTTGGGGGCCGCCGCCGTGCATTTTCAGGGCGCGGATGGTGGAGGTCAGAACGGAGACGTGGGGTTTGAGGCCGGAGAAACGGCATTTCACGTTCCAGAATTTCTCAAAACCGATATCGGCGGCGAAGCCTGACTCGGTGACGTGGTAGTCGAACAGTTTCAGGCCGATCCGGTCGGCGATGATGGAGCTCTGGCCCACGGCAATGTTGGCAAAAGGTCCGGCATGCACAAAGCAGGGGTTGTACTCGGCGGTGCACATCAGGGTCGGGTTAATGGTGTTTCGCATGAACGCGGCCATTGCATTGCCGACTTCAAGATCGCGACAGGTGACCGGTTTGCCATCTTTGGAGAACGCAACCGTGATGTTGTTGATGCGCTCTTTCAGGTCGGCCAGGTCGGTGGCTACGGCCAGGATGGCCATCAGCTCGGAACCCACGGCGATGCCGAATTTGCTCTGCATGGTGAATCCGTCATAGCGACCGCCGAGGCCGATGACGATGTTGCGCAGGGCCTGAGCACAGAAATCGATGATCCATCCCATTTCCACGCGGGTGGGATCGATGTCCAGGCGACGCATACCGGTCAGGCGGGCCAGCTGCTCGTCATTGTAGTTGCGCTCATGTTGCATGCGGGCGGTCATGGCCACCATGGCCAGGTTGTGGGCGTTCATGATGTCGTTGATGTCGCCGGTGAGACCCAGGGAGAACTCGGTCATGGGAATCAACAGGGAGTTGCCGCCGCCGGCTGCTGTCCCCTTCACGTTCATGGTGGGGCCGCCGGAAGGCTGACGCAGGGCACCGCCCACGTTTACGCCGCGTAACCCCAGACCTTCCATCAGGCCGCAGGAGGTGGTGCTTTTGCCTTCACCCAAAGGAGTAGGGGTGATGGCGGTGACTTCGATGTACTTGCCGTCGGGTTTGTCCTTCAGTCGATCGATTACTTTCAGGAAATCAATTTTGGCCAGACGCCCCATGGGAAGCATTTCATCTTTCTGGAGCCCCAGCTTCTCCTGCCACTGTTCCGGTGTCGGCATATTTTCTTCCGCTGCATCAGAAATCTGCCAGTCTGCCATATTAACTGCATCGTAAGCCATCTATCCCACCCTCCTTTAAGTTAATGATTAACAATGAAATTTGTTGTAACAATGAAATCTGCCGTAACAATGAAATCTGCCGTAACAATAAAATCTGCCGTAACAATAAAATCTGATTGATCAAGACATATACGACTCTCGTGAATTGAACAAAATCGGATTGATGCAAGATTAGAGTAACACCGGTTTTTCCAAAAACCCAAAAAACTTAATCGGCATACCATGTCAGCCAACGTTTGGCAAGCGTTATGTATACCGAAGTCAGTGGTCACAACATTGCCGTTTAGACCATTTCAGACCCATCGTTTTCCTTTCCACTTACCTGACATGCTTATTTTTCCTTATCGTCCTGTAACAGGTACAGTCGGTAATAAAATCCCTTTTCAGCCATTAATATTTCGTGGTTGCCGGTTTCTACTATGGATCCGTTGTTAAGGACAACAATCTGATCGGCGGTGCGTGCCGTAGTGAGTCGATGGGCCACGACCACACAGGTGCGGCCTTGCATCAGGTTTTTGACGGCCTGTTGCAATTGAATTTCGGTCTGGGAGTCTACGTAAGAGGTCGCTTCATCAAGGATGATGACTTCCGGGTTGATCGAAAAGGCACGGGCAATCGAGATCAACTGTTTTTCGCCACTTGACAGAGATGCGCCCCCTTCCGAGATAAGGGTGTCGAGGCCCTTGGGAAAACGTGTGACCAGGTCCCGGCATCGGGAAGCATCGATAATCCGATCCTGTTCTTTTGAGGAAAGATCGCCGGCTTCGAAAAAAATGTTGGATTTCAATGTGCCGGTGAATAAGAAGGGGTCCTGCATGACAAGGGAAATCCGTTTTCTCAACGCGGTTGGTGAAAGGGTTGTGGAATCAAAACCGTTGATGCGCAACGACCCCCCGGTTGGGTCGTAAAAACGTATCAATAAATTTACCAGAGAAGTTTTTCCCGATCCGGTTGCACCGACGATTGCAACGGTTTCACCGGCATGGATGGTCAGATTGATTGATTCAAGAACCGGTTGGCCATCCGAATAGGCTAACGATACATCTTTAAAGCGAATCTCCTTCAAAGGGCCGCTGATGGTTTGTTCCCCTGGTTTGATATCGTCGGTCGTCGGTTGGTCCATCAGTATAAAAATCCGTTCAGCCGAGGCCATCGCGTTTTGTAGGATGTTGTATTTTTCCGCCAGGTCACGAATGGGCCGGAAAAACATTTTCATGTAAGAGAGAAATGCGACAAGCACGCCGATGCTTATGGATTGGCTGAGTACGTGGCCTCCTCCAACATAGATGACGATTGCCGTGGTGGTAACTCCCAATATTTCAATGATGGGCATGAATACGGCAAAAATGTTGATTTGAAGCATTCCCGCCATATAGTTGTCATGGTTGAGCCGGGCGAAGGCTTTGAAGTTCTCGTTTTCCCGCCTAAAACTTTGGATTACTTTGATACCGGCAATGGTTTCCGAAAAGCGCGTGTTGATTTCCGCTATCTTGATGCGAAGCTCCCGGAACACATCTCGAACCCTTTTTGAAAACGCTAACGCCGACATCACCACAAAGGGCAGAACCATGAAGGTCAGAAGGGCAAGGCCCCAATCCATGGTCAGGAGTACGGCTGCAATGCCTACTAGAAGGAATATGTCCTTGAATACCATGGAAATGAATGAGGTGAACAATTCATGCATGTTCTGGATGTCGTTTGTCACCCGTGTCACCAGGCGGGCAACCGGATTATGTGTGAAAAAAGCGAGCGGCATCCGTTGAATATGGCGGTACAGGTCGACGCGAAGATCGTGCATGATCCGGTGGCCGGCAAGTTCCATGATCAGTTTTTGGAAAAATGTGAAAATGAAAATGGCAACGACAACTGCGATGAACAACCCCGCAAATCGAAAGAGTCCGGACAAATCGTTATGGCGCAATTGGCCCAGAGCAGCCGGATCGAGACGATAAAGATCCGTCAGTTGGATAACCGTCTGATCTTTTTGGACGTGAAACAGCTTCGAATATTGTTTTACTATTTCTGCGACTGTCGGGTCATTTACGTCAACAGCCAAGGTTTTTCGGCTGCTGAATTCCATGTTTGCGTAGTCGTCGCTCAGTCTTTCCCGGGGTAAAATATAGCGGTCGATAATCTCTTTGGTGATGTAGGGAACAGATAACTCCAGCAGGGTAATCGCCACCACGAGCAGGACGGATACGGCCAGTTTGACCCGGTATGCACCGGCGTAAGGTAGTATGCGTTGAAACAGCTTGATATCATAAGACTTCCCAAGCCGTTGCTCTTCGTCGTAACCATAGTCAAAGCGCATCTTCGATTTCCTGAAGACGATAGGACCGGGCGTAGTATCCACCGTCGGCCATCAGTTGAGCATGGGTTCCGGCGGTGATAATTTCCCCGTTATCCATGACAAGAATGCGATCGGCTTTCCGAACGGCAGCCAGTCGGTGAGAGATGATGACCAGGGTCTTCTCTCCCGCCATCGCGCGTAGATTTCCGATAATGCGAGAGGCTGTGCGGGTATCCACCTGGCTGACCGGATCATCAAGGATCAAGATCGGTGCATCATTGAGAAGCGCCCGGGCCAGGGCAACACGCTGTTTCTGCCCGCCGGACAGGATAATCCCTTTTTCCCCAACAATCGTGTCCAAACCTTGGGGTAGCTCGTCGATGGTTTTGTCAAGGGCCGCCAGATGTGTTACCTGTTTAAGATCAGCTTCGGTTACCTGTTCGCTACCTAAAGTGATGTTTTCCCGAACCGTTCCCGCAAACAGGAATGGTTCTTGGGGAGTAAGGGAGAAAAGAGACCGAAGCGATTCGAGTTTTATGTTACGAATGTCGTTACCATCTATGAGAATCTTTCCCATCTTCACATCGTAAAGACGCATGAGCAATAGGATCAAGGTGGTTTTCCCGGCTCCCGGTGGGCCAACGATGCCAAAGGTACGTCCTTTACCCAGTGTAAAATCGATGTGGTTGAGAATATTATCCCGATCGTTGTCGTATGAGAACCCAACATTTTGGAAGGTCAACTGATTCCTGAATTCTTCTATAGGTATTGCATCTTCACCATCTGCCAGTTCCGGCAAGATGTTAAAGATCTTTTCCAGTCGATCGAGAGATGCCCGGCCTCGTTGAATCAGGTTGGTTACCCATCCCAATGCCATCATGGGCCATGTGAGAAGCCCTATGTAACTGATGAAAGCGACAAAATCTCCGGGGGTGATCCGTGCAAAGATCGTTTGACGGCCTCCCTGAAACAGGACGATGGCCAAACTCAGGTTCGTAAAGAGGATCATCAATGGATAAAAAACCCCGGTGGTTTTTACCAGATCAATATTTTCCTGAATATAGTTCCTTGAGATGTGTTCTATTTTTCGCGTTTCGGCCTTTTGGGCATTATAGGCAAAAACAATGCGGATTCCGGCGAATCGCTCACGAACCGATTCGGTCAGCTCGCTGAAAGCGTTTTGCACCCGTTTATATCGTCTGTGCATCTGTCGGCCGAAAAACAGGGTTCCCACAACGATCAAGGGCATGGGGATGAGAACGTACAGCGTTAATTCCAGGTTGATATAAACCATGAATCCGATGGCCGCAGACCCCAGAAAAAGGGCGTCGTTCAAGGCGACCAGTCCCATTCCCGAGGCCATGCGGACCTGCATGATATCGTTTGTGGCATGGGCCATAAGATCGCCGGTTTTTGCTCGATCGAAATAGGATGGTGAGAGGGTCTGAATGTGAGCGAAAAGACGGTTGCGAAGCGCTTCTTCTGTTTTCCGGGCGGTTCCCAATAGGCAATGGCGCCAAAAAAAGCGAAAAAAACCGATGAATAATCCCAATACAAGGATGACGAGAGCATAATGAAAAAGATCGCTTTGGTCTACCTGAACCAAAGTGAGTTGGTCAACTGCGTGTTTGATGACCCGGGGGATGAACAATTGGAGCAGATCTACGATAATAAGGCACAAAAGGCCCAATAGGATTCGGTAGCGGTTGGCGGCTAAATAAGGTGTGATTAATGCGAAGGATTTCATCCGGAGATCATCTCAAAATACTCACTCTCGCTGAGAATCATCACTCCCAGTTTCTTGGCCTTATTGATTTTGGATGCACCGACTTTTTCACCGCAGACCAGGTAGTCGGTTTTACCGGTGATAGCGGTTTGAACCCGAGCCCCCAATTTTCGGACCTGTTCTTGCGTTTCTACCCGGCTGCCTTCCGTCATTTTGCCTGTAAAAACAATGCCTTTTCCGGCAACAGGGCTATCAATTTTTTCCTGCTCTGCTTCAAGGGTCGTACGCATGAGGTTGAAGCCGAGAGAAAGCATATGGTCGATGGTATCACTT
>DAOWNV010000024.1 GCA_030642405.1 Desulfosarcina sp. | reverse complement strand
GGTTATCCACCGGTTGTGAATTTTCTTTAGTATGAATTGACTTTTTTTCAGCCATCGCGGCACCTTATATAAAAGGCCATATCAGTTTCATTGATGCACCTCGAAAAAAAACGCAAACAACTGTCAGAACCACCAGTACGGTAATGCTCATAATGAAAAGCGCCTGGGTAATCTCGTTTTTTGTCGCCCGCCATCTTTTCCGCATGACCCAGACCCAGACCAACACAAGTATTATTACCAGGAGCAGGGGGAGGATGCCGTCCCGAATGAAAGGGGAAATTCCTGCGGACCAGGAGGCTGTTTTAATGATGAGGGAATCGATCATGATTAGGATTGAGGAGACGGTGATTGCAGCAATGGTGCTGGTCGCAGACTGAATACCCCCACGGGCCGATGCAAACCAGATCCCTTCGGTGGAATGAGGGTAGGGCAGATAAGGGATACTTATGAGAAAAAATCCCGCCATGAGGGGTGCAACGGATACAGCCACTACAGGATGGATGTGCAGTAGAAGTTCCTGAAGTCCGGCAAAATACCAGGGCGCCCGTACTGGATTGGGGCTGAGACCCGGGTTGGCCGGTGCTGCAAGTTCGGCGTTGAAGTAAATGGAAACGAGCATTAGGGTTGCCGTCAATCCGAGGGCGGTTGCGATCTCTTTGACCAGGAGATTGGGGATCATCGGCACCCGGGATGGGGTTACATCGATCGGTTCTTCCGGTTTTCTCGGAACTACCAAGCCCCCTGCTTTTCGGATTCGCCAGAAATGGAACCCCATGAGGACTACCAAGAGACAAGGGATTAAGGCTGTGTGCATGGAAAAGAAAAAAGACAAGGTTTGAGGACCCAGGCCGTCTCCGTTTCCTAAAGCCTGCTGGATCAAGCCACCCACACCAGGGAAGTAGCCGACCATGGAGGTGATCACGGTAACGGCCCAATAAGCCAGTTGATCGTACGGCAGCAAATAACCGGACAGGTTGGCAGCCATGACCAGAGTAAAGAGAGCCAGCCCGATAATCCAGTTAAACTGTCGAGGAGGGTGGAACGCACCGGTTAAAAAAACACGCAGCATATGAAGCGTCAGTACAACCACAAGAAAATTGGCTGACCAGTGATGGATGTTTCGAACAAGGCGGCCAAAGGGGACCTGGGAAATAAGGGCCTGAACCGAACCATACGCTTCTATCGGAGTCGGCACAAATACGAATTTCAGGAGAATACCGGTGGCGATTTGCAAGAGAACCATGGTGGCAGCCATGCCGCCCAGTCCCCAGGACAGGGTAAAGGGAAGGGTCTTTTCTTTCACCAAAAACGGCCGAAAATGAAGCAGCAGATTGGTGCGAAGAAATCTTTTTTGCTCTGCTTCACTTCGCAGGTGAAACGAAAAAGGGGAAATGCTGCGCCCTATCTCCTTGTGCCGATTGGAGCCGGATTTATTGGATGTCTTTGATTTTGCCATGATTTCCGCTGATAACAAGTTGGTGGCAACGATTTAGCAGACTACGACGATGGAAACAACCGTATATGTGATTCGGTTTATCGAAACCCCGAGTATCAAAAGGCGGAAAAAGAGCTTGATCCTTTTACAGTCAGCCCCCAATATGCACTAAGTTAGATTCAAATCAAAGCCGGTTTCCTTTTATTTGCATTTCCGTTATGATGCCCTTCGTATTTACATCTAAAAGCGGTATACGGGAGGCTGACCCATGGCATTGAATGCCCAATTATTTTTCAACGAAACCGACTCCCGATTTAAGCGTTTTCATGAATTAATGAAGCATAAGGTACGGCAGATCCTTTTAGTCTCAACACCTTACGATGCATGGATCATGGAAGAAGATTGCCGCTTGTCCGAGCGTATCATCAACGAGTATCAAGGGCTTAATCTTAGCAATCCTCCTCGTATGACCTGGGTACCGACAGCCGAGCAGGCACTTGCCGCCATCGAAAGACAATCATTTGAAATGGTGATTACCATGCCACGCCTATCGGACATGAATGCAGGTGCGATGGGACAGATGATAAAGAAAAAAATTCCCGGTCTGCCTGTGGTTCTGCTCTCTCATGATACGATCCCTTCTCCGGATTCGCGGAAGCTGACGGCTGAGACCGGCATTGACAGGACCTTTGTCTGGTCCGGCAATGCTGATATTCTGGTCGCTCTGATTAAAAGTGTCGAGGATTGGATGAATGTTGAAGAGGATACACGTTCGGCGAACGTACGGGTCATTTTGCTCGTTGAGGACTCTCCCTATTATCTTTCTTCTCTGCTCCCCATCTTATACCTGGAACTGGTCGGTCAGACGCAGGCTGTGATGGAGGGGACTTTGAATGACGAGCATCGCCTGGTGACCATGCGTGCTCGGCCGAAAATACTTATCGCACAAGACTACGAAGAAGCGTTGCGTTTGTATGATCGTTTTGAGGCAAATGTACTCGGTGTGATTTCCGATGTCCGTTTTTTTCACAATGGGGCCTTAAATGAGAACGCTGGAATCCATTTTCTTAAATATATAAAAGATAAACGTTTTGATATTCCACTTCTTTTGACCAGCTCGGAGCCCTTAAACGCCCAGAAGGCTGCTTCGATTCCAGCTGTATTTATAGACAAGAATTCAGACACGTTGCATCAGCAGGTACGTCACTTTTTTAAGAAGCATTTGGGGTTCGGTGACTTTGTTTTCCGGTTGCCGGATGGTAGTGAGATAGGTAGTGCCTCCAACCTCAAGGCTTTCGAAAAACAGCTGCGAACGATTCCGAATGCTTCATTTCTTTTCCATGGCAGCCAAAACGATTTCTCAAGATGGTTGTTTGCACGGACCGAAATGAGCCTTGCGGAAAAAGTCCGGTTAATCAGAAATGATGACTTTCAAAATGCCGACATCCATCGGAACCATCTTGCAGATATGATTGAACAACGGCGTGCAAGACGCCAAAAGGGGATCATTGCCGATTTTGATGCGTTGGATGCCGATTTCGATACGGAATTTTTCAAAATTGGGAAAGGCTCCTTGGGAGGGAAGGCGAGAGGCTTGTCTTTCGTATCCGCTCTGCTCCGCAGGAAACCGGATCTCGATGACGGCTATCCTGGGATTGATATCTTTGTCCCCCAGACTTTGGTGATTACCACTGAAGGATTCGAAGCCTTTGTGGAAGACAACAATCTTCGTTACCTGGCCAAAAGCGATTTGCCCGACCAGGAAATTGCCGATCTTTTTGTTGCGGGTCGGTTTCCCGTATGTATAGCGGCAAAGCTTCGAGATTACCTGACCCAGGTCAGGTATCCATTGGCTGTCCGGTCCTCTAGTTTCTTGGAAGATGCTCAGTTTAGAGCATACGCAGGCCTTTATCGTACATACATGATTTCAAACGACTGTCCGGAGCTGGAGCTGCGTCTCAACCATCTTCTTCACGCCATCAAGCTGGTTTATGCATCTACCTACTACAAAGGACCTAAAGCTTTCTCGAAGCGGGTCGGCCACCGCACGGAAGAAGAGCAGATGGCGGTGATCATCCAAAAACTGGTGGGATCCAGGTATGGGAGCAGCTTCTACCCAGCCATCTCCGGCGTTGCCCAGTCCCACAACTACTATCCTTTCGGTCGGATGAAGCCGGAAGAAGGAATTGTCACCATTGCCATGGGGCTGGGGAAGGCCGTAGTGGAAGGGGAAAAGACGCTGCGATTTTCACCCGCTCATCCCCAGGTGCTCCCCCAGCGGTCGACGGTGGAAGATATTCTAAAAAACGCCCAGAGACATTTTTATGCCCTAAAAATGGAACGTGTCTGCAATTCTTTAGAAGCCAACGATGGTGCAAACCTGTGGCATCGAGATGTTGCCGATGCAGAAAACGAATTGCCGATGCAACTTGTTGCAAGCACTTATGTACCTGAAGAGCATAGAATACGCGATACCGTTCACATCCCAGGTCTTCGTGTCATCACCTTTGCTAACATCCTTAAGTATGAACAATTTCCCCTTGCTTGCATCGTACAAGATCTGCTTGAGTTGGGTGAGAAGGGAATGGGGTGTCCGGTGGAGATGGAGTTTTCCGTCGACATGGCAACTGAAAAAGAAGAATCTCCTCAATTTGCTTTTCTACAGCTCCGTCCGATGACCGCCCGGGCTGAATTGGAGCAGGTGGATATATCTGAAAAAGAGATTGAAAAAGCATTTTGTATATCAGAAATGGCTCTGGGTAATGCAAAAAATCAAGATATGGTGGATATTGTTTTTGTTAAACCGGAATGTTTTGATCCGGCAAAGTCCGTGAACATTGCCCGGGAAATTGCTAAAATCAACGCTGAGATGGTTAAAGCCGGTCGTAAATATCTGCTTGTCGGACCGGGCCGTTGGGGTTCTGCTGACCGTTGGCTCGGAATTCCTGTCTCATGGGCGGATATCTCAGGGGTGGGGGCCATGATTGAAACGGAGTCGGATAAACTTGTGGTCGAACCGTCACAAGGTTCCCATTTTTTTCACAACATCACCACCTTGGGAATCAATTATATTACAGTTTCCCGTGCTACCAAAGGAAGCGTGGATTGGCAGTGGTTGTCAGTACTACCCCGTGTGAGTGAATCTACCTTCGTTGCCCATATCAGGTTGGAGAACCCCTTGACGCTTAAGGTTGATGGGCGTCGATCCAGATGTGTGATTTTAAAACCGGAAACAGAACCAAATGGATCAAAAACGGTATCCAATCATTAGCGGATACCGTTTTTTACCATTTTTGTTTTTATTTCCGATCATGCACATGCCACGTTTGCGGCAGCAGGACCACGGTCGGTTTGCTCCACCTCGAAGCTAACATGGTCTCCTTCTGACAGAGTTTTAAAGCCATCTGCCTGGATGGAGGAAAAATGAACGAAGATGTCACCTTGATCATCTTCTTGCTCGATGAAACCAAACCCCTTTTTGTCACTGAACCATTTAACAACACCGTTTGCCATTTCTGCCGCCTCCTTGGAAATTGATGAAAATAGAAAGTGATCCTGTTGATCCTATAGACCGTATACGGAGTAAATACCCCTTTCCACTCGTTTCATCCTGCCGTTTTTACAGGCACGATGCACGATGTTGCTGATTTGTTTTTCCGTAAAGCCGGATTTGCCTCTCAACGCTTCAACAGAGATGCCTTTCTTGAACAGTGTCATAAGTGAAAGCACCTGGTCGGTGGGAGTCCGGTTTTTTCTTTTCGGTGCGCCCTTCTTTTTCACAGCACGCACCTTTGATTTTACGGTTTTAGATGATTTTGGGGCTGCTTCAAACATCGAAGCCATTTTTTCAATTTTCTTTGCCAGGATGTTTAGTTGGTCGGCAATGGTCGTCAGATCCTTTTTAACGGTTTTCATAACCTGAGTCCTCCATGCTAAGGGGTTTTTTTAGAAGGCTATCTCTAACAGTATATATTGAAAAAACGAGACAATGCTCAACCCTTCCTCTGAGCAGTAGCTCGGTTGCTTTCTTCACTTATTTCTGATAGACGCCCATCCTTAAAGGGTTTTGTAACGTTGAGAAAAACCGTCCTGCCACTGGATGTAACCTGTGAGTTTTGAGTAGTACAGGTATTGTACACTACATGAGAATAAACATAATCAAAGCTTTAATGAATGTCAAGCTGCCAGAATATCAGAAGATAATGATCTGGAAAATCTCTTTTGTTTTAGAGGTCGTGGAAAGCGTTCGATTTCAAAGTGAGGTAAACCGTACTACCATGTCCTTACCCGACCAGTATCCAAGTGAACAAAATCCGATTTGGGATAGTAACCTACACCACCGGCTTTCAGTTTGATCGCAAGCTCCCTGAGAAAATATGTCGGATGTCCGGGAATCCTAATGTCGATTGCGCGCCCCTGCATATGCAGACTTTTTCTGGCAACACCGGTTGTGATTTTTCTCAGTGCTGCGTTTGTCCGGGGGGATCTATAGCCGGAGATTATATTGATGGGGGCATGGGGCTGTGTAACACTTACGATCCGGTGAAGCAGATCCAATAACTGCGGATCAACTGGTTTGATTTCTCTTGTACGGTGGTCGCGCATGATGTGGTCGATCTGTTTGAGCCCATAAAAGACCAGCTTGCCGTTTTTTCGATAACAGGTTTCTAATACTTCTTTGGTATGAATATTATAAAATGACAACACTTGGTATTTTGGGGCGAGGGGAGGAACTAAGGCGAGCGCCGGAGATGAAACGAGACCAGTTGCGAGTGCGGATATACCCCATTTTAAGAAAGTCCGACGGTCGAGGTCTTGAAAAGTGTTGTTCATTGTTCAACAACCCTATGCAACAATTGTGATTCCACTTTCAATCATATTGGTAATTCTGAAGAAAACATTAAGAAAAAAAAGCTCCGATGTCAAGAGAATGCCTTATGTTAATCATCCCATGTGGTTCCATAATCTCATTTTTCCGGAAATAGATGGATGTAAAAAAGATTTTTGACTTTTTTAAACGTATGGTTCAAAATATAATCATTTAGCCATCGACAACGGACACTCCTAACAAGACCTATCAGTTTATGTTGCATGCAGAGCATCCCCTATGATTCAGAAAGAGAAATTGACCCATCCGATTCATGAAGGACTCACGGTCAAACACATCTGCAAGCAGTTTGGTACCGTCAAGGCCCTTGACGATGTGAGCCTTACCGTGGAGCCTGGCGAATTTTTCACCTTGTTGGGTCCTTCAGGATGTGGGAAAACAACACTGCTAAGGATAATTGCCGGTCTGGAAATGGCCGATTCGGGCCGGATTTTCAGCGGCGGAAAAGAGATTACCCGGCTGCCTGCGATGAAACGGCAGGTGAACACCGTTTTCCAGAGCTACGCCCTTTTTCCTCATTTGACCATTTATGAGAATGTTGCCTTCGGACTGCGTTCGCGCAAATTCCCGGAAGATGAAATTAGAAAACGGGTTGACCGCCGCCTGGAAATGCTTGATTTGGGGGCTATGGCCCAGCGTTATCACCATCAATTGTCCGGCGGTCAGAAGCAGCGGGTAGCGCTGGCGCGCGCCCTGGTTAACGAACCGGACGTGCTTTTGCTCGACGAACCTATGAGCGCATTGGATGCACGCTTGCGTGCTCAAGTGCAGGAAGATCTGCGGAGGTTGCAGCGCAAACTTGGGCTTACTTTTATTCTGGTTACCCACGATCAGGCCGAAGCGCTTGTCTGTAGCGATCGGCTGGCTGTGATGCGTGACGGCCGGGTGATTCAGACTGGAATTCCGGAAGTGGTTTATGATAACCCCCAAGACAGTTTTGTTGCAAAATTTTTAGGGGCCGCGAATCTGATTTCCTGTACAAAGGTGCCCGGCGGCGTTCAAACGGACTTCGGTTTCCTATCGCTGGAAAGTGAGCCTCCCTGGCAGGAAGGGATGGTGGCGATCCGGCCTGAGTGGATCCGCATCGGAGAGCAGCAACCGGAGTGCAACGGGATTCGTGCCAAGGTAACGGAGATCGTTTACCGGGGAAGCAGTTTCGATCTGTGGTTGGAGCCGGGTCATTTACGCGTGCGCACAAGTTCCTACCGGAGGATCGACCCCGGCCGGGAAGTTTGGTTGGAATTGGCGCCTGAAGAACTGGTGATCCTTAAAGATGAAGCGAACTGAATCTCTCATTACCTGGTACGGTGAACTGACCACACGACGGCATCTGCTCAAACGTGGTGGTCTCTTTTTGGTACCTGGATTGTTGTGGTTGATGTTGTTTTTGGTCCTGCCCAGTCTGGTGCTGGTTGTGGTGAGTTTTGTCACCCGAGGGGCCTACGGTGAACTGGAGTGGGTGTTCACTATAGAAAACTACAAACGTCTGGCAGGCTTTACCCTTTTCGGGTGGACTGCAGATTACCTGTTGATCCTCTGGCGGTCCATTGTTGTGGCCATGGTGACGACGTTGATATCGGTAGTCCTTTCCTATCCGCTTTGTTTCTTCATCGCCGCGCGTTCCGAGCGCAACCGCTATATGTGGCTGACTTTGGTAATGATACCGTTTTGGACCAACATGGTCATACGGGCCTATGCATGGTTTTTTATCCTTTCTCCGGAGATGCCCTTTGCCAAGTTGGCGGCCTTGTTGGGCTGCATACCGGACGGCGCACCGTTGTATCCCAATGCCTTTGCGGTGTATCTGGGAATGATCTCGATGTTTATACCCTTTGTTACCCTCCCGTTGTACGCCGGCGTTGAGCGATTGGACTGGTCTCTGGTAGAAGCGGCCCAGGATTTGTATGCTTCGCGCATACGAGTATTTACCCAGGCCATACTGCCCCAGACAATGCCGGGATTATCGGTTGGGATCATTTTTACATTTTTTCCAGCCATGGGAATGTTTGTGGTGCCGGACTTGCTTGGCGGGGCCAAATACATGTTGGTGGGAAATCTCATCCAACAGCAGTTCGGGACCAGCCGGGACTGGCCTTTCGGTGCGGCGGTCAGTATGGGATTGATGGTGCTTACGATGATAGGGCTACAAATTTATCGGCGCAAGGGTAAGGAAATCCAGGTCGTATGAGACGCAACCACCCGCTTATAATTGCTGTTTCCTACCTGACTGTGGTTTTTCTGTACTTGCCGCTGGCCGGGGTTGCAGTGTTTTCCGTCAATGAAGCCCGTCGAGGCACAGTCTGGGAAGGCTTTACATTAAAGTGGTATGCTAAGTTGTTTCAAAATGAATGGATTATGGAGGCTGCTTGGAACACATTGCTACTGGCTGTTATTTCAACTATCGTTGCTACGATACTCGGTACTATTTTAGCAATTGCCATAGACCGTTTTCCCTGGAAGAGACGCACCAGCAATTATTTGGATATTATTTTGCACATTCCGGTAGTTATCCCTGATATTATCCTGGCGGCATCCCTGGTTGTCGCATTCGGATTGCTTCGTGTTGTCTCTTCGATTTTCGAACCAGGACTTTTAAACATGATTATTGGACACATCACTTTTCAGATCGCTTTTGTAGCACTCGTTGTGCGCAGCCGCCTGGTGGCCATTGGAAGAGAAGTGGAAGAGGCAGCAAGGGACCTGTTTGCCTCCAATTGGTATTTATTAAGAAAAGTAATGTTTCCGCTATTGATGCCGGGCATCTTTGCAGGTGCTATGCTGGCTTTTACGCTTTCCCTGGATGACTTCGTGATCAGTTTTTTTACAGCCGGACCCGATTCACAGACACTTCCATTGTTTATTTACGCTGCTGTCAGGCGCGGTGTGACCCCGCAGATTCATGCACTTTCGACGTTGATCATGCTGGTAACGGTGGTGCTGGTAGTGACGACGGAAAGGATTACCAGACGATAGTAAAATTAAGGTTGGTTAACCACTTTTTAAGAAAAGGAGGAAAAATGCGAAAAATCAGTTGGTTTATGGCTGTATTGATAATGTTTGGAGTGGCGAGTGCCGGTGGCGAGGAACTGCGGGTTTACACTTGGTCGGAGTATATGGATGAGGAGAAAATGACCGCCGATTTTGAAAAAAAATTTGGTATAAAAGTTCGGCTGAACATTTTTGAAAATAACGAAGAGATGGTGGCAAAACTACAGGCGGGCGGGGCCGGCCAGTATGATATTATCGTTCCGTCCGAGTACATTCTGCCGGTGCTTATAAACCAGAAGCTCATTCAGACATTGGACCATAGCAAGGTTCCAAACCTCAACAACCTCAAGCCGCTTTTTCGGAAAACAAGCTACGATCCGGGTAACAAGTATTCTGTTGCTTATCAGTGGGGGACGGTTGGGTTGATGTACCGAAAGGACAGAGTCAACGAGTCTGCGGTTCAGTCCTGGTCGGTTTTGTTTGACGAGACCAAGCAACCCGGTGCTTTCTGGCTGATCGATTCAGTACGGGAGATGATGGGCATTTCACTGGTGTACCAGGGTAAGGATTTCAACAGCACAAACCCGAACGATCTCAAGGCCGCTGCAGACCTTCTAGCTACCACGAAACGGACTAAAAACTGCCTTGGCTTCAAGTCGGGAGTAGGAGGAAAGAACGATGTGGTTGCCGGTATGGCCGTGGCCGCTATTGTTTATAACGGCGACGCCATTCAGTCGGTAACTGAAGATCCGGATAAACTGGGTTTTCTCATTCCAGAGGAAGGGAGTGAAATCTGGTTCGACTCAATGTGTATCCCGATTAAGGCTCCCAATCCGGATGCCGCACACAAGTGGATCAACTGGATTTTGGATCCTGAAGTCGGCGCCCAACTGTCTAACTACAACCAGTATGCGACGCCAAATGCCGCATCAGAGCCTTTCATCACTCCTGAAGATCTGAAAAACCCAGGCATTTATCCGACACCCGAGATAATGAAAAAGCTACACTTCACCAAGTTCCTGGGCAAAGACAACAGGATCATGGATGAGGCTTGGACACGCGCTAAATCGCATTGAAAATAATGTTTATCGTTCATCCACAGGCTTACGCCAATTGGTTTTTCCACCGGCTGCCCGGAGGCAATCGATTGCCCGATGCATGTGTGCATCGATATCCGCCACCTTATGGGAGTCATCCCCAGGGACGATGTCGATGCCCATTTTGCAGGCCTTTGTCAAAATCGGTGCAGACAGGTACGGCTCCTTTTCTCCTCGCGAAAGAGGGCGGAGATTAAAGTCGAGAATTAGATCCAACTCTTTGATCAGTGCCAGATTGCGTACGATTTTTTTCCAGATATCCGGCTTGACCAGCCTATTTCGGTAATCGGGGTCGTGGATACGAATGATATCCATATGTCCGACCACCTTGGGACGTAAATTCCCAATCATCTTATACTGTTGGTCAAAATAGGTGGCGTACAGGCCGTCTGCCGATCCACAGCTTTGAGCAGCTTGCCGGTAAAAATTTTTATTGTAGTCAAAAGGGATGTCATTAACATGGTGGATGGAGCCGACGACATAGTCCGGCGAATACTTTTTAATCATTTTTTTTGCAAGATCGAGACTGCCGGTATAGTCTTCCGTTTCGAATCCAACATAGATCCGGATGTATTTTTCATATTTTGACTGTAATTCACGACCCACTGAAATATAGTCACCAAATCGCTTTTGAAGGGTCTTAGCGTTGAGACCGGCTTCAATCTCGTCCGAATAGAGAAAATGATCCGATACAGGTGGCATGTGTTCGGTAATGCCGACCCAACGATACCCGTGATCCACGTAAGCTATTATCATCTCTTCCAGGGTGTTTTTTGCATGGTTGCAAAACTGACCGCTGTGGCCACCATGCACCGATACCGGATAAGGGGGTGACATACGGTTTCTCCGTTGTGTTCATAAGGTGTACAAAATGACCAGACACTGCGTATTCCCTCCGCTCAGGCTTTTCAGCTTATGGGGCGTGTTGGAATGGAAATGGATGGACTCACCTGTCTTTAAATATGTACCTTACTGCCAAGTGTAAATTCCAGCTCTCCTTCCATGACGAAGATAAATTCTTCCCCTTCATGCTTGTAAGCCACCGGCTTGTGGTCGAGATGAGGTTCGATGGTCACTATGAATGCCCGCAGGTGGTCATGTTCGGCACCTGAGGTCAAGGTTTGATATGAGTAGTTGCGGGTGCGGTTCACGTACGCCTGGGTTCGCTGATCCCGGATTTTCTCTTTTTCATCTTGTTTCAAAAAGGTACCGGGATCTACACCGTAGGCGCCGGAGAGACGCAGGAGAAAAGCAACCGGAGGGGAGATCTCACCGGATTCGACCCCAATGATGAATTCAGGAGTCTGGCCGGTAGTCTCGGCAAGTTGTTCAGGAGACCAGTTTTGTGCCTTGCGCAAGGATCTGATTTTGTTTCCGAACTCGTTGGCTTTTTGAACGTCCGGCCCATCCGTGCAGATCTCATTGGCCAACTGACGCATGACCGCTTGTCTG
Source organism: Desulfosarcina sp. (assembly GCA_030642405.1). Classification (GTDB taxonomy): domain Bacteria; phylum Desulfobacterota; class Desulfobacteria; order Desulfobacterales; family Desulfosarcinaceae; genus Desulfosarcina. The sequence continues at coordinate 5,090 of DAOWNV010000024.1, read as the reverse complement.
GTTCGAGCGATCAGAAGCGGGAGAAATGTGGGTGCATCTGCGATAATCCCTATGTCGGCGATTTTAAATATGGGTGCCGACGGGTCACGGTTGATGGCTACGATTGTTCCAGTCTCCGAGATCCCGGCTGTATACTGGATGGCACCCGAGGTGCCGACAGAGAGCAAGAGGTCGGGGCTGATCGTTTTTCCCGTCTGGCCGATGAGACGGCTCTCTTCCACCCAGTGATTCAGTACAGGAGGCCTGGTTGCGGCCACCTGGCCTGCCATGGCGGCGGCCAATTCCCGGACATATCCGAAATTTTCCATGCTGCCCAACCCGGCGCCGCCTACCACTACGGTGGGCGCATTTTCAAGGTCCTTACCGGTCAGAGTAGCCGGTCGGCTTGATATCAATCGGATATCCGTTCTTTCAGGAAGATCCCTTAGTTGCAGACGTTCGATCCGTCCGTTTGGTTCGGGATCCTTTTCGCCGGTTGCACCATGGGGTTGTACTGTCATGTATCCTGTCTCATGGCCGGAAGTGTAAGTGATTTCGGACATGATTTCTCCGCCCCAGGCCGGACAGAGTCCAACGACCGAACCGTTTTCATCGGTTTTGAGTTCCACACAATCCGCGATCAGACCGGCACGGGCGGTTGCAGCACAACGGGCGGCAACATCACGGCCGAAATCGGTGAGAGGAAACAAAACCAGGCGGGGACATTTTTCTTTAAATACCGTTTCTAGGGCATCTGCGAAAAGGTGGGCTGTCGGCTTGTGGAATTGTTTATTTTCAAGAGAGAATAGAACATCCGCCCCCCAGGCAAAGGCTTCCACCTCCACGGATCCCTCACCCGTGCAGGCATCTTCTTCCAAACTGGTTAATAACCTGGTTTTACCCGGTGTCAGGATGAAAAAGACGACCACATCCCCTGTTTTTCGGGCCAGGTCGGCGGCCTTGTTGACCACCTTGAAACTCATCTCCAGCAAAAGGCTGTTACGTAGATCGCCGAATACCCAGATTTCGTTGGTTGTTTTTTCCGTCATCTTTACCCTATCAGACCCTTGTCAACCAATTGGCGAACCAGGGAATCGGCCTGTTTCACCGGAGTCCCTTCGATCCATTGGCAGGATCGGTTTTTGCGTACCGGTTTCATGGAAAGTACACGGGTGGGCGATCCGGCGTCACCCGTTCGTGCCGAATCAAGATTCAATTGCTCGATGCTGATGGTTTCGACGGGCATTTCGTCAAAGGCGGCGGCAATCCCTTCCAACCCTGGGTCTCGCGGTACAGCCGCTGTCTGATCGATGGTGAGCGCTGCTGGAAAGTTCACTTCATAGGTCTCCTGGAATCCATCAGATTCACGTTCTACAATGAGACAGTCAGGCGTGAAGGTTGTTTTGTGGATACCGGTGACAATGGGAAGGTCCAGTAAGACGGCAGTCTGGGGGCCGACCTGCCCAGTGTCGGAGTCCGATGTGCGCGTACCGAAAAGGAGAAGGTCGAACGGTTTAAGGTAAGCGACTGCGGCACACAAAACGGTCGATGTGGCCAATGTGTCGGCACCCGCAAAGGCAGGATCGCAAAGCAGCATCGCCCGATTAGCACCCATGGCCAGAGCTTCCCGAAGGATTGCTTCTGCCGTGGGCGGTCCCATGGAGAGAACGGTCACCGTACCCCCATGATTTTCCTTCAATTTAAGAGCCGTTTCAATGGCCGGTCTGTCAAATGGGTTGAGCGCACTGTTGTTGGCCGTTCGGACGATTTTCCCTATGGGTGCTTCGGTGACTACGGATTTGATGCAGACGATTATGTGCAATGAAAGTTCTCCTTTATTCTTTCAAAACGCTTTTTGCAATGACCATTCGATGAATTTCCGATGTACCTTCGTAAATGCGCGTGACCCGTGCGTCCCGATAGTACCTCTCAACGGCGTATGCTTTGCTGTATCCATACCCTCCATGAATCTGGACTGCCAGGTCCGTTACATAAGTGGCCGCTTCGGAAGCGAACAGTTTGGCCATGGCCGACTCTTTCGAAAACGGCAACTTTTTATCTTTCAATGCAGCAGCTCTGTAGACCAGCAGCCTGGAGGCATCCAATTGGGTGGCCATATCTGCGATCATCGTCTGGATTGCCTGATGCCGCTCAATGGGGACGCCGAACTGATGCCGCTGTTTCGTGTACCGGATTGCCTCTTCAAACGCAGCCTGGGCAATACCGACGGCTTGGGCGGCAATTCCCATCCTGCCTGTATCCAGTGCGGCAAGGCCGATTTTCATACCCATCCCTTTAGTTGCCAGCAGGTTGGAAACGGGGATGCGGCAGTCGTAAAGCCGGATGGAGCAGACCGGGTTTGCGCGCATGCCGCAAAGATCTTCCAGGTCACCTACGACAAATCCATTTGTACCCCGTTCGGCCACCACCACACTTATGCCGCGCGCCCCGGCACTTGGGTCTGTACGGCAAAAAATCAAGCAGATATCGGCGATGCCGCCATTGGTTACAAACACTTTATTGGCGTTTACGATATAGTCCTCGCCATCGACATGCGCAGTGGCTTCAATTCCCCCCGCATCGGAACCGGCATTGGGTTCGGTGAGACAAAAAGCACCGATTTTTTCTCCTCTTGCAAGTGGCGGCACCCATTTTTGAATCTGTTCTTTGCTGCCGAAAGAGAGGATGGGATAGACGGCTACGCTGTTGTGAACGGTGATGCACAGGCCAATGGCGGCACTGACACGGGAAATCTCTTCAATGACGATGGCATAACTCACAGAGTCCAGACCGGCACCGCCCAGTGCTTTGGGCACTTGGATACCGAAATACCCCAATTTGCCCATTTTCTCCACGACTTCCCATGGGAAACGGCATTCCTGGTCGATCTGTGCTGCAATTGGACGTAGCTCCCTGTCACAAAATCGCCGAACCGATTGCCGAACAGCACGATGTTTTTCTTCCAGCAGCAATTCCATTATTTTTTAAGCCTCTGTATCGATGTCGGTTTTTTTTGTAACAGGTCTAAGATTTGGTTGTTGCTATCAGACTTTTGTCAGAGCGTCAATCACCCGTGGGTTTGATGGAGGCAATGAAGTTACTTGAAGCCACTGTTTGTTGATGATACTACTTGTATACTTATTGGTAAAAAAAGGCGTTATGGAAAACTACCGGTTTGGAACGTCTAAACCCGGATGAGAGAAAAAAATGATTGAATTTTCGGATGGAGAAAAAGAGCGGATTAAAAAATGGGTCCGTGAAGGTGATGGAGAGATAGCGCTTCGATTTGCGATGACCGGCCATTTGATGGATGAACGATTTAAAGCGTATCTTGACCGGTTTGGCGAGCTGGTGCCCGGTGTCATGATAAAAAAGGACGGGGATGCCGGGGTTGAACGACCCACCATTTTCATAGACAACCGCATTGCCTACCAGGCGTTGCCTTTGGATCGGGAACTGGAACCTTTTTTACAAATACTGAGAAACCAGGATGCTTTTGTAAAACAAATTCCCCCTGATGTACGCAGGAAACTGGAACAGCTTCACCTGCCGGCTCTGGTCAAAGTGTACATTACACCCCATTGCCCCTATTGCCCTGCCACAGTCTCGACCTTGATGGGACTTGCTGCCATCAGTGACCAGGTCCGTGTTACGGTCATCGACGGGGAGTTGTTTGTTGATGCAGCCCAAAAAGATCACGTCAGCTCTGCACCAACGGTGATCCTCGACGATCAATTCCGCTGGATAGGTTCAGTGGATGCCGGTGAAATGGTGACTCTGATGCTGGATAGAGATCCGGCTAACCTGGGAGCACAAGCCTTGAAAAGCATGATCGAAGATGGAAACGCCAATGGGGTCGCAGATATGATGACCCAACGTAAAAAACTATTCCCTGCCTTTATCGAATTGCTGGTTCATCCGCGCTGGTCTGTTCGATTGGGGGCTATGGTGGTCTTCGAAACCCTTGCCGAAGAGAACCTGGACCTGGCCGGCAACGTAGTCGAACCGTTGATGGATGTTTTCTCTGATGTTGACGACATGATCAGAGGTGATATGCTCTATGTGATGGGGGAATCGGGGAATCCGGCCGCATTACCGTTTTTAGAGACTGTTTCACAAGGCGAATTTGATGATGAAGTAAAGGATGCAGCCAATGAGGCAGTTGAGAAGTTAACGGATACGGAAGAATAAACGACATGTTGCCGGGTGCACAAAAGGCTTTTGCATTTTGGACCGAACCTGATTTACCGTAGAAAGGGCTTACCTTTTATGGATCACACACGACGACGATTGTTATATTTGGGAAGCCTTGCACTTCTTGGTGGTATGGGATTCAATGTATTAGGATGCGGATCAAATGCGCTGAAGGGAAACCTCCTTCACGCACCTGCCCAAGGCAGTGCCGCCCCCCCGCTTGTTCCAAAAAAATTTATCCAAAGAAATGATTTGGGGGCCGTTTCTTCCCAGGGATCCCCTGGGGGTTTTTCGGGCCGTTTAATTGCTTTTGCACAGCTTTCCGATATCCATATCACGCTGGACGAATTCAGTTTTACAGGTTATCCGGGGTTAGAGGCCCTTTTGGATGGATTCGGTGACGCCATCGGATTTGGTGGGTTGAATCGTTCGAAACCGCAGGAACATTTTGATGTGGACGTGTTGCGATCCGCCGTCAAAACATTGAATGCCGGAAAAAATTCAATCGATTTTGTCGTCAATACCGGAGACTCGTTGGATATCGGAACTATGCCGGAGCTGATATCCTTTTTGGCCGAAATGAACAATTTGGACGTCCCATGGTTTCAAACCATTGGCAACCATGACCGTCTGGGGTTGGGAAACATCCCTCCCGGGCTGTTGGATGCCTTCTCGGAACTGGATTTTGTCGACAAGCAAAGTTTCATCGAAAAGCATTTTCCCGGAATTGGCGACCCAGGCGTTGAGACTTTTGGTTCCCGCGCAAAAGGGTTCGATTTTTGTCCCGGTTTCGAAGGCTTTGCCGCAAGCAGTCAAGGTTACTATGCATTCACTGCTTTGCCACCCATTCATGGAAGTCCGGGGAAATTGCTTCGGCATGGAATCCGGTTATATGTCCTCAACAGCAGCCGACGGGC
>DAOWNV010000303.1 GCA_030642405.1 Desulfosarcina sp. | reverse complement strand
GACCCTTCCTTAATTTCTTATTCGCCTTTTCCCCCACATTGTTCCGATAATACATCTGGGCGAAAGTACTTCCAGGAATGGTTCCCTTGACCTTTCCCTGGTAAATGAGCGTAAACCCTTTGCCTGGGATGTACAAGGACTCGGAGGTCAACCCCGGTTTCATGTCCGCATCCATCCATGAAACGTATTTTCCGATGTCTGCGCGGTTTGCGGTCACCAGATCCGCTGGGTTGCTCTTTTCCATCAACTCGATAAACCCTTCACCGATTTTTTTAGCGGTCGCTTTGCTGGTCAAATAGTGGGTGAGCATATATTTCACCTGTTCGGATTCTATGACTTCCGTTGGGTCCTTCGTGGTCTTCTCCAGGTAAAGGCCAACGGCATAAACCTTCACAAACCCCAGCTTTTTTAGGTAGGAAACACCGTTCAGTTGCAGAGTTTTTCCCTCCATCACCTTTTGGGTGGGAAATTTGACTCCTAAAATCTCCACGTCTTCAGCAAGGCAAATACCTGTAAATGCAAATACGCACAGCAAGCCCCATGCACACACCAATTGTCTTTTCATAATTCTTTTCTCCCTTTTACTTACTGTAATGATCTCCATTGCGCCTCAGTCATCCACCGCCAATGTACCGATCAACGATTTAACGTCCTCAACGCCTTCTTTCTTCAACCAATCCGTCATGCCGTCAATAATCATCATCGTGCTTTGCGGATCGATGAAGTTGGCCGTTCCCACCTGAACGGCCGTGGCACCAACCATCATGAATTCCAGTGCATCCTTAGCATTCATTATCCCCCCAACACCGACCACCGGAATCTTCACCGCATTAGCCGTTTGCCAGACCATGCGCAGGGCAACGGGTTTGATAGCCGGACCGGAAAGGCCTCCGGTGATATTCGCCAGCTTAGGACGACGGGTGGACAAATCCACCGCCATCCCTGTAATGGTGTTGATGACGGACAGCGAATCAGCCCCGGCGTCTTCCGCAGCCTTTGCCATCTGCACGATATCGGTAACATTGGGAGATAGCTTGACCATCAGATGTTTGGTGGTTTCCTTTCGAACGCGCTTCACCACCTCATGAGCAAGGACCGGGTCCGAACCAAAGACGATTCCACCTTCTTTTACATTAGGGCAGGAGATGTTCACTTCAAGCCCTTTCACCGCCTCCAAGGGTTCCATACGCTGCGCTAAAAGCGCATATTCCTCAATGGTCTTACCATAAATATTGGCGATGGTAGGCGGAATCAGTTTTTCCAAAAATGGAAGTTTGTCGTGAATGAATGCGTCGATTCCCACGTTTTCAAGCCCGATGGCATTGAGCATTCCACAAGGTGTTTCCACAATCCTAGGGGGAGGGTTTCCCTTGGACGGCTCAAGGGATAGTCCCTTTACGATAATGCCTCCCAATCGGTTCAGGTCGATATAGGATTCAAACTCCTTCGCGTAACCAAAAGTACCGGAAGCGGTCATTATCGGATTCTGAAGGTTCAGGTCACCAAGAGTAACGGTCAGATTGGGTTCCGTCATTTGATTTTCTTCACATTTGGAAATAATGGAAAATGATAACGTAGGAGTTTAAGCATCAAAGATACTACAATATTCTAATCCCAAATAACAAACAAGAACCAAAAATTAAAAATTCGACTTTTAATGAATTTGGGTTGACGGTGTTTAGATTTCGACTTTGATATTTGCGATTTGTTTGAAGCCTGTGATTTGAGATTTTAAATTTAAGTATAGGCGGCACTTTCCAGGCAGGGGATAATTGTGCTATATTATCTTTATTTGTATGCACATCTTCACGCGTCCACTTCTGAAAATGCAAAAGTTGTATTGATGCCTGCTGAAATCCCAACGGCTATCAGGGGAATTATACCCGAAAAAAATAAGTAAATAAGGATTTTATTAGATGAAATTGTTTGGCAAACCAAATGATATGGAACTTGATCCATCTTTGCCGGATATAAATATTGATGACGCAAAAGAGCGCTTAAACCTCTTTTCAGACTGTATTCGAGCCCTATTTTTTTTCGTCTACGAGTATACCCTGGACATCCCTGAAATTCAAGCTGAAAAATTTAAAAGAAAGCTGATCAAGCTTCAAGAAGAATTTCAGGCGAATGAAAAGACACAAACCCTTTCTTCCCGGTTCAATCGCCAAAAAGAAAAAATTGTTCATCACATCCATCGGCAAAAAACCTATCTCGACGAACGCGAAACCGAATACAAGGAAATCATCGACCTGATGTCAGCTGCAATGAGCACCTTGGATAACGAAAACCATCATTTTTACAAAGATATACAATCGCAGGGGGAAAGATTCGAAAATCTCACCCTGCTGGACGACCTCAAACGGATGAAAACGGAACTCCTCCACGAAGTGGAAAACATGCGATTGATAGTCCGGCAAAAAGAAACCATGGATCAAAAAAGGGTAGACGCCCTCTCCAACCAGGTGGTCGGTTTAAAAGAGGAACTGGAAAGAACCCGGCAAACCGCCAGAACAGACGGCCTGACCGGGGTGAACAACCGCAAGTCCTTAGATGATTATCTGCGACGAATGGTGGAACGAAACAGCGTCACAAAGACACCCTTTTCCCTATTGATGATGGACCTCGACGATTTCAAAAAGATGAACGACAAATATGGCCATACGGTAGGGGACCGAACGTTGATGGCCTTTGCAAACAAATGCCGTAGTTCGGTACGTAGCGATGACTTCCTGGCCCGATACGGCGGTGAGGAATTCACGCTGATTCTTCCCGGAGCGTCCCTTCGAAACGCAATGAAAAAGGCGAAGCAACTCTGCAAAACGGTTGCAACGACACGTTATGCAGCAGATGACTCCTCCAAACCGGATATCTTGACGGTAACCGTCAGCATCGGAGTCGGCACTTATCGGAAAGGAGATACGGTTAAAAGCCTCATCGACCGAGCTGATCGATGCCTCTACAAAGCAAAAGAGGATGGGAAAAATCGGGCAATCTCGGAAAATATGCTGTAAAATAGAAACAGTCTCTTACTAGAATATCGTAGGATTGATAAATCGTTATAGGCTTGATTTGTTTTCATGAAACCCTTATACATACAGGGTATTTCAGATACATCAATCCCTAAGACATTAGGCTGCCAACCGGAGACTTTCATGTATCGTGACAATTATATTACGGCCCTTCGCACTGAACTGCTGGAAATGGTTTCCGAAGAACTGTCCCCTGTAGCCATGCGTTACGGATACAGCGAGGTGCCCCTCGAAACAAATATCAAATGGCGTCCCCAAGTTCTGGTGTTGGGGAATTATTCCTCCGGAAAATCGACACTGATCAATGAATTTTTGGGGCTTTCCGTTCAAGGAACCGGCCAAG
>DAOWNV010000157.1 GCA_030642405.1 Desulfosarcina sp. | reverse complement strand
GTGCGGGAAGTCTGTTACAATGCCTATTTCAGACCCAAAGGGTACCACTTTTCCCAAGTTCTGGAGAGTATCGATCTGGCTATTTCCAGAAAGAAACACGTAGCCGTCAACTACCTGAATTGTCCGGGGTTTTCCGACACACCGGAAGAGGCGGCAGCACTATCCGTTTTTTTGGAAAAACATCCGGTCCACCTGATCCAATGGCGAAATTTGAATTTCGACCCGCATCGCTATTTAAAAGCAATGGGCGATGTTACCCTCCTTGGACAGCCCGTAGGCCAGGATCGGCTGTTGCAGATGATCCGAAAACGTTTTCCAGATCTGAAATTCGGTTACTTCAATCCACCAAGGGAGTGCTTCGTTAAGACATGAAATGGATTTCCGCTTCCGTAACGTTTGACAACTCTGATCCGGATCCGGCCACTGACCTGGTGGCGGATATTTTCTTTTCGCTGAGTCTGAAAGGAGTCGTGGTCAACGACCCGGAAATGGATCCGTTGACGAATTGGGGAGAAGATGCCGTGCCTCCACCAAAAACACTCGGCGTCACTGGTTATTTTCCAGATACCTCAAGTTTAGTTGATCAATGCAAAGCGTTGGAAAAGGCCCTGGTGCAACTGGAAAGAAATGCAGGCATCGTGACACAAGTCGCTTATTCCCGTGTTGACGAACAGGACTGGGCCAAGGCCTGGAAAGAGTATTTCTGGCCCGAAAAAATCACCGATTCCATCGTGGTCAAGCCCATTTGGCGGGAGTACACGGCAAAACCGGGAGAAATCATCATAGAAATTGATCCCGGAATGGCCTTTGGCACCGGCACCCACCCCACAACGGCCTTGTGCATCCGTATGATTCAATCCCACCTGAAGGAGGGAGATACTTTTTTGGATGTGGGTACGGGATCGGGAATCCTCATGCTCACAGCCGCCAAACTGGGTGCCGGTAAAATAATGGGCGTGGATAACGACAAGGTGGCCGTTTCCGTGGCCGAAAAGAATCTGTGTGCCAACAACATAGAAAAAGAAAAATGTACCATTTTTTGCGGCAACCTCGTGGATCAGGTAACCCACGCCGCCGACCTGGTGGTAGCCAACATCCTGGCCGAGGTGATTTTAACCTTGTTGCCGGATGTAAAAACAGTTCTCAAGAAAAACGGACTGTTCATCTGTTCCGGCATTATAATGGAGAAAAAAGATACCGTGCTTTCCGGACTCAATAAAAACGGTCTTTCCGTAGTTCAGATGCTGGAAAGGGAGGGATGGGTAGCCATCGCTGCTAGAAATGATAATCTATCACCTTAGGATTGTGAATTTTCGTCCATCCAAAGGAAAGGTTTTCTTTTTATTTTAAACAAAGATCGCAGAATCCATGAAAATCCAACTCTGTTTAGAAAAACATTGCATCGAAACAGAAATCAAACGCCGCCACAATAGAGCGATTTCACGCTATTTTAAAGAAGAGCAAGACAAACCTGCCGTTGAAAAGGAATTGTTGCTGCTCGAAAAAGCGCTGGCATCATTTGATTTTCCTGGCTTGAGGTGTAAATGGCCTGTGTTTTCGGGGGGTAATGAATCTCCGCTTTGTCTTATTTGCGACGATGCCGGGCAACCCTGTCTATTGTTTGCCGATCACCATATTGTTCCGCCTTGCAACGAAAAATAGACGTATGGAAAATCATACATAGCCTTATGACCGAAAGCCAAAAAAAGATCAAACAACTACGAACCCAGCTGACCCAAGTCATGCACATAGACAGGGTTACCCTCCGGCGGGAGCTGGACCGACTGGATCGATCCCGGAAAAGGGTGCCGAACGAAGTGGTTGTTGGGAAACTGAACACGCTGTCACAAAGGGTCCGCAATGCTGTAGAAAGAAAAAAGCGTCGCCTTTTACAAGTGCCTTGTTTTGAGGATTTAACCCTCCTTCCGATTACCGAATCCAAGACGAAGATCATCAATACCATCCGTGATCACCCGGTAACCATCATATCGGGGGAAACAGGTTCGGGGAAAACCACCCAGATCCCAAAATTCTGCCTGGCCGCCGGAAGAGGAATTGACGGTAATATCGCCTGCACCCAACCTCGACGAATCGCCGCAACGACGGTTGCTTCACGCATCGCAGAGGAGTTAGGGGAGAGTTTGGGGCAGTCAGTGGGGTACAAGATTCGTTTCCAGGATAAAACCTCACCCATGGGCTATATTAAAGTTGTTACCGACGGGATTTTGCTTGCGGAAACCCAGAGAGACCCCTGGCTCAATGAATACGACACCATCATCGTGGATGAAGCCCACGAACGCAGCTTGAACATCGATTTCGTTCTGGGCATCCTCAAGCGGCTGGTCCACAGCAGAAAAAATCTAAAGCTGATCATCACCTCGGCCACCATAGATACGGAGAAATTCTCCAAAGCCTTTGACGATGCACCGGTGATAGAGGTTTCAGGCCGCATGTATCCGGTGGAAACGCGCTATTTTTGTCCTGATTCCGATCTTAAAGAGGGCGACGAGCGAACGCCTGTGGAACTGGCTGCCCTGGCCATTGATCAGTTGGTTTTGAAGCGTTCCCGGGGTGACATCCTTGTCTTTATGCCTACCGAGCAGGATATTCGGGAGACTTGCGAGATGTTGGAGGGCAGGACCTTTAAACATACGACAATTCTTCCTTTATTTGCTCGGTTGTCTCCTGGGGAGCAGCGACGGGTTTTCGCATCCACGTCACAGCGTAAAATCATTGTGGCCACCAACGTGGCCGAAACATCCATCACCATTCCGGGGATTCGTTATGTGATGGACACCGGCTTGGCACGTATTTCCCATTATGTACCACGATCCCGAACCACGGCCCTGCCGGTGGTACCCATATCTAGAAGCAGCGCCGACCAGAGAAAAGGGCGCTGTGGCCGTGTGGAAAACGGGATCTGTATCCGCCTGTTCCCTGAAGAGGATTATCTCAACCGTCCGTTGTTCACCCAGCCTGAAATTCTACGCTCCAACCTGGCCGATGTGATTTTACGCATGATTGCTCTGAAGCTGGGCGACATATCCGATTTTCCTTTTATAGACCGGCCCGCGGAGAAAAGCATCCGTGACGGATTCAACTTGCTGGTGGAACTGGGAGCCATCAAAAAAGTTGATATCAATGGAAAATCTACCGGGAAATACCAATTGACGGAAAACGGGCGAGTCATGGCTCGCATGCCCATAGATCCACGGCTCTCCCGCATGCTCATCGAAGCCGGAAAGGAGGGATGCCTCTCCCAGATTGTTATCATTGCATCAGCCTTGAGCATTCAGGATGTGAGAGATAGGCCGATGGACAAGGCGGCCCTTGCCGACCAGGCTCACCGGCCTTTCGTTGATCCGTTGTCTGATTTCGTTACCCTTTTAAACATTTGGCGAAGACTCCATGAAGGTACTGCAAGACCCCGAAGCACAAATGAGCTTAAAAAATTTTGCAAGAAGCACTTTCTCTCTTTTCGGCGGGTTCGGGAATGGCGGGACATTCACCGACAGATCCGGTCGGTGCTCCATGAGCAGCGGTTTGATCTTTCTCCGGAGAAAAGCAGAGCTAATTTGGATATGGAATTCACCGGTCAGGACAAAGATGCCGCCTTCCATCCCGTTTACGCAGGCATTCACAGATGCATTCTCAGCGGTTTTCTTTCCAACATCGCCATGAAAAAGGAGAAGGTTTTTTACCGGGCGGCCAAGGAACGTGAGGCGATGCTGTTTCCCGGGTCGGGCTTGTTCAAGAATCCGGGGCAGTGGATTGTCGCTGCCGAAATGGTGGAGACATCACGCCTTTTTGCACGAAAGGCGGCCGTGGTAGATGTGGACTGGCTGGAGCCGTTGGGTGGGGATTTATGCCGCTCCTCCTGGTCCGATCCCCATTGGGAGAGAACACGCGGCGAGGTGGTGACCAAAGAGCAGGTGACCCTGTTCGGCCTGCCCATCGTCCGGGATCGACAGGTCGCATTCTGGCGAATCGATCTGCAGCAGGCATCGGACATCTTCATCCGCAGCGCTTTGGTGGAAGGAGATGTGCGACAACCACCAGGGTTTATTCGTCATAACAAAGATCTTATTGAAGAGGTGCGCAGTTTGGAGGACCGCATCCGTCGGCGGGATATTCTTGTGGACGATGAGGTGCTGGTGGATTTTTACAAAGAGCGCATTCCCGATGTTTACGATATTCGAACGCTCAAACACCGTATTCGAAAGAAGGGCGGTGACCGGTTTCTTCGTCTGGACCGGGAGATGCTGATCCGTTATCTGCCGGATGAAGCGGAGTTGAACCAGTATCCCCGGCAATTGGATCTGGGGCATTGTGCCCTCGATTATGACTACACATTTGACCCCGGCAAGGAAACCGACGGTGTTACCCTTACCGTTCCTACCGAGGCGACAAAGGATGTTCCCCGTAAAAAGCTGGAGTGGCTGGTGCCGGGACTTCTGAAAGAGAAAATCACCGCTTTGATCAAAGGGCTTCCCAAGTCCTACCGGGTCAAGTTGGTTCCGGTAGCCGAAACGGTGCAATTGATTCTCAACGAGATGCCGCGGGGTAAGGAGAGCCTGCCCACAGCTCTGAGTCGATTTCTTTTTCGGCGGTTAAAAGTCGATATTCCCGCTTCGGTCTGGCCTGTGGATGAATTGCCTGACCATTTAAAAATGCGGGTGGCGATCACCGATTCCAAAGGACGTGTGGTTGCAAGCGGTAGAGATGAGGCGGTATTGGACCACAGCCCGACTGAACCCGGCCTGCCTAAAAATATGAATGCCCTGAAACGAAAATGGGAAAAAATGGATATCACCTGTTGGGATTTCGGCGACCTGCCCGAAGTCCTCACCAGTGACGGTCGCCGGGGGGCATCCTGGCGATTATATCCCAGGCTGGAAGCAGTGGATGGCAAAGGCATACGGATACGCGTGTTTGCCGATCGGAAAACTGGTGATTTTGAACATCTCAAAGGCGTGGCTGCTCTATTGAAAATCCATTTTGCTGAAGATCTCAAATTTTTAAAAAGAAACCTGAAATTACCCGAATTGCTAAAGCGCCAGACCATCTATTTCGGTGGACAGACGGCCATGGAAAAACAGCTTTATCGGCGTGTCACCCAACAGTTGTTTTTCCTGCCGATTCTCACGTCGAAAGATTTCACGGAACACAAAGATGCGCTGGCGCAAATGCGTGTCCATCAGTGCGGCCGGGACCGGCATAAGGCGGTCATTGCCGTTGTCGAGGCCCATCATGAAGCCCAATGCCGTATTCTTGACGTGGAGAAGAAACGCATCGCCGCACCGGTGGTCGAAGAATTTTTACAAACATTGAAAAACGATCTGTCACTCCTGGTCCCCGAATCGTTCGTTCTCCTTTACGACAAAGAGCGGATGACCCATATGGTGCGTTACCTTGGCGCCATCGTTATAAGGGTCCAACGGGGAATCACAGATCTGGAAAAGGATCGTTCCAGGCAGGCCATGGTAACTCCCTTCATCGACCAATTGAACCGTATGCTTGCTTCCATGGATGAAACAACATCCCCTGAAAAGCGTGCGGAGGTGGAGATATTTTTCTGGATGATCGAAGAGTACAAGATCTCGGTGTTCGCCCAGGAAGTGGGTACCGATGGCCCCATATCAGCGAAACGGTTGAAAAAGCAGATTAGAGAGATCGATCGGATGATATAATCATTTGTGAAAACTGTGATAAGGTTACATTTAAGTTGAACAAGAACCTTGACACACCTTTTATGAACAACTAAAGGTTTAAGAAAATCAGTTTGCGGGGGCTCGGATAAATCGGGCTGAGAATGATCCTTGCTTTATGGTCGACATGAAATCCAACCATAGATTTGTGGGTCTAACCGTTGAACCTGATCCGGATAATGCCGGCGTAGGTAAACCATATTATAAAGCCGCCCATTTCCTGGCGGCTTTTTTTATTTGGTGCGCACAGTTGGGTCAGGATTGACGCATTAGGAGGAAAGATGATCGAACTGAAAGACCAGGCAGCAAAAAACCTTGAAGCAGTACGAGAGCAAAAACCGTTGATCCACAATATCACCAATTATGTGGTGATGAACACAACTGCCAATGCACTTTTATCCATGGGTGCATCACCCGTCATGGCCCATGCTATCAACGAAGTAGAAGAAATGGTAGCCTTTGCCGGGGCGCTGGTACTCAATATTGGTACATTAAGCGATCCCTGGATAGCGTCTATGATTGCTGCCGGCAAACGTGCTTCGGCTAATCAAACACCGGTAATTTTGGATCCGGTAGGTGCTGGTGCAACGGATTTGCGAACCAGGACCGCAAAAGAGATTGTTGCCAAAGTGGATGTAAATGTGATCCGGGGCAATGCATCGGAGATATTGGCCCTGCGCCATTCGGACTCCAAGACGAAGGGCGTGGATAGCATTCACACAGTGGAAGATGCGGCGGCAACGGCTAAGCTGTTGGCAACTGAACTCGAAACAACACTATCCCTTACGGGTCCAACCGATCTGGTAACGGATGGTAAACAGGTCATCCGCATTGAAAACGGCCATCCGCTGATGGCCTGTGTAACGGGTACGGGTTGTACGGCCACAGCCATTACAGGTGCGTTTTTAGCTGTTGATAACGATCCGGTAAGCGCGGCAACCACCGCCTTGGCCTATTTTGGACTGGCCGGGGAAATAGCCGCTGAGAAGGCAAAGGCACCAGGCAGTTTCATGGTTGCCCTGCT
>DAOWNV010000312.1 GCA_030642405.1 Desulfosarcina sp. | reverse complement strand
ATGTTTCGGACACCTACCATCAGTTCAAGCACCTGTTTCAGTCCAAACGAGAGAAAAAGCCCAAGGCGGTGAAAGGACTGGATGGGATGTTCTCGTTGAAACGTCTGTCGGAAATGATGTAGCCACCGGTATGTCATCAATATTCTAAGTCAACGAAAGGTCGTCACGTATAAATGCTCCGGAAAACTGCGCAGTAAAATCAAACCGATCTGTTGATGTTCCTATTTCCGGCCCAATTTGCTGAGAAAAGTCTTTTTTCGCAATTTGTTTAACGCCTTGTCCTCTTCAACCAGGTAGTACACTGGTAGATTGTCATCGTCATAACAGGCGTACATGCCGGTGTATTCTTTTTGATCCGACACATCTCTTACCTTTCTGACATCATTGTCAAATCGTTTGCAAACTTCGTCCCATGGTTCCGCTATAGCGTTTTCTTTTCTTTCGATGATTTGCTTTGCCTCAATATAATTTACTTGAAGGGATTTCATGGTTGTTGTCTTCTCCTATGGGTACAAAATGAAGCCTATAATAAACGAGTGTTCTTTTTTATGCAATGTCGGTGTTTTCTCTTCACTATTTTACAAGCAACATACGATGTATTATCTTACATTAATGTTTATCATGAAAGTTAATTGGGGGCCGTATGAGACGGACTATAAATATTGTTATCCTGTCCTGGCTGTTGTTTTTCATCGGTTGTACAAATGTAAAAGTAAGTCAGGATTTTGACCCCAAGGTTGATCTTTCCGGTTATCACACCTGGCGCTGGAAATTTTCGGAACAGCCGAGAACCGGTGATATCCGCATTGATAACCAGCTTCTCGATCATCGGATCCGAAAGGCTGTTGAAAACCACCTGACGGGCCGAAGCATCTATCCTGTCGGCAAGATGTTCGACTTTATAGTCTCTTATCATTTGGTCATCAATAAGAAAATTTACGGTGATAGCTACCCTTCAACATTTGGGTGGGGTGGATATTACTATCCATGGGGATGGGATATCGGTACTGAAACACGGGTCTATCAAGTGGATCAAAGCAGCCTGACCATTGATGTCCATTCGGTTGACACACACGATTTGCTTTGGCGTGGAGTGGGTGTCTATCTGTTGACAACGTATAAAACACCGCAAGACGCAGCTGATGCGATGCAGAAAACAGTGGATAAGATTCTGCAGCAGTTCCCACCGCATCAATAGCGTCTATCACTCCTATTTTTTGTTTTGGCCTATTTTTTGTTTTGACTGATTTCTTGTTTAGGCCGATTCATTTTTTTGGCCCATCCATTTTTTTTGGCAGCAACCCATTTTCATCAAGCGCTTGTATCACCATTTCCACCACGTAGCCAATGGCCTTCCCTGTGGTTTCCGGGTTTTTCAAAATGGAGTTTCCCGACCAGATTAAAGATTCCGTTTTTACATCGTAGAGCCTGGTTTCAAGATCGATTTGAACTTTTTCACCATAGACGGTGGGCCAATACACATACCCCAGCCCATAGTTATAAAAGCCATAATAGTTGTAAAAAAATTGCACCCGGTCTCGACTGAACACCTCGGTCTCCCCATACTCCACGATATGGGTTATCAAGATGGTGTCGTTTTCATACTTGTCGACGACTTCGATAAGGGCCTCTTTGTCGAGTTTGGTTTCATCATCGATAGGAAGTACTTTAGTACTGATAATTGCTTCCACGCCCTTTGCATTGAGCCAGTCCTTAAAGTGTTTTTCAAAGATTTTTCTGATTTCCTGATCATCAACGAGCACAAGAATGAGAACATCTTTTATGGGCCGGTCTATACGACTCTCCTCTACACTACTCTGAACCATTCGGCTGCTCTGACCGGAACAGGAGACGGCCAGGATGGCAAGTGTTCCCATTAACAGGATTATCTTAATCTTCCAAATCTTCATTTTTTATCCTCAATCCTTACCATTTCAGCCAAAAGACCTGTT
Organism: Desulfosarcina sp.; assembly: GCA_030642405.1. Taxonomy (GTDB): domain Bacteria; phylum Desulfobacterota; class Desulfobacteria; order Desulfobacterales; family Desulfosarcinaceae; genus Desulfosarcina. The sequence goes on along the minus strand of DAOWNV010000312.1, from coordinate 1,253 downwards.
TTTATCCACAAGTTTGGGGCAGTTTGTATTTCTTGCGAATTTCCTTCAATTCTTTCAAGGCGTTTTGGGTTTCAGCTTCGGCCTGGGAGTCTGAAGAGATGTTTTTGTCTTTGTCGATCAGGTCAGGATACAGTTTGTGGGCACTGTCCATATCATTGCTGTCTGCATAGGCCAACAACTGAACCCATAAACCGGCGAGCGCATAGTCGGCATTGCCCGACTTGGCTGCTGTGCGTCCGAAGCCCTGGGCAATATCATGTTTGCATTCCACGAGTGCTTCCAACCCCTGGTAAGCGTTATCTCCCAGCTTTTTGCGTAATGCTTTTAGTTCGGCAGTCTGCCGAGCCTTTTTTTCATTGCTGTCCGCCACAGCACCTGAGATGGCTCCGGCGGTGGCACCGGTAGCGCCACCGTATACCGCACCTCTTGCGGCTGATTCAGCGGCATCGCCGCCGAACACCAAACCGGTTACCAACCCACCGACAGCGCCTACCACTGCTCCCGTGGCGCCACCTTGCGCTCCCTGCTCCATGGAACGTTTGGAGCACCCCCAAAAGATAAAGGTTGTTGCAAAAAGCATGATCAAGATGGTCATGACGGTTTTCATAAAAGCTGTTTTTTGGAGCATCGTTTTTCCTTTCAAAGTGTTAAATTGTTTTGGAACGATAGGTTTCAATATTCACCTCGTCAATCTGCTTTGGATCCATGAACTGCTCTGCATAGGTTTTAAAGACCCTGCTTTCCAGAAACAGGTCGAACAGGTCGGCATCGATGTGCTGGTCGTTACGCATGAAGCTCATGATTTTCAGGGCATCGTTCAGGCTCTTGGCTTTTTTATATGGCCGGTCTGCTGCAGTGAGGGCTTCGAAAATATCGGCTATGGCCATGATTCGTGCAGGTACCGACATCTCTTCTTTTTTCAGTTTTCTCGGATAGCCTGTGCCGATCATGGTTTCGTGGTGTGCACCGGCGATTTCGGTTACATCTTTCATGTTTTCGGGAAAGGGGAGTTTCTTGAGCATGATAATAGTTTGAATGATATGCTCGTTGATTTTAAAACGGTCTTCCGGTGACAAGGTGCCTTTGCGGATGCCGAGGTTATAAAGCTCCCCCAGGTTATACTGATCTTTGGGGACATCCATTTTGAAACCATAGGGGTTGCCGTCAAAGGGATCCGGCTGGGCTCTCGGGATGTTGTGTTCGGGTTTGTCGGCCAACACCTGTTCCAAAACCGGCAGTTTTGGTGCAGGAGT
>DAOWNV010000318.1 GCA_030642405.1 Desulfosarcina sp. | reverse complement strand
TGGTGATCGTCGATCTTCGTATGCCTGAAGTGGATGGAATTCAAGTACTCGAAGAAATAAAAACAACTTCTCCGTTAACACCTTTGATCGTGGCATCGGGCACTGGTGGTATCTACGATGTGCCGTAGACGAGTGTTGATCTGTAACAGGTTCGTGTTGGCGTTGGCCAACTCTGCTGTTCTTTGGTCAACCAGTTTTTCAAGGTGTTTCCGATAAGTTTCATTTTCTTTTTTCAAACGGCCTTTTTCTAAAGCGGCTACAACTGAATGCGACATAATGGACAAATTTGTAACCGGTTTGAGCAGGTAGTCCCAGGCGCCGCAACGAAGCGCATCGATGGCATCGCTGATAATACCAGTGCCCGATGCCACGATCAAAGGTGTTAACGGAGAAGTTGTTTTTATTTCTTCGAGTACTTGAATTCCATCCACTTCAGGCATACGAAGATCGACGATCACCAAATCCGGTGATTGCGCTTTGAACATAGAGAGCCCTATGCGGCCGTTTTCTGCCGTCAGGGTCTCATATCCACAATCTTCCAGATAGGCACTGAAACTATCTCGTATGGCCTTTTCATCGTCAATGATCAGGATTTGGGTTGGATCCATAATGCCATTCTCCAAATTCGTTTACATTTTTTGTGTTTTCGGCAATCGAATTATAAACTGGGTGCCTTTTCCAGCCCGGGAATAGACATCCATTTCTCCGGCATGATTTTTTGTAATGATAAAATAGGAAACGGAAAGACCCAGCCCCGTGCCTTCACCGGCAGGTTTCGTGGTGAAAAAAGGTTCGAAAATTCGGCGACGCTGTTTTTCATCCATTCCCGGTCCGTTGTCAGCGATCTCCACCACTTGCCACTTTCCTTCATCTTTTATTTTCAGGCGGAAAGTCGATTTTTCCCGGGTGGACAAACTTTCCGCCATGGCTTCGGCGCCGTTTTTCAAAATATTCAGGAATACCTGTTGGATTTTGCTTTTTTCACAGGGCACAGGTTCCATCGTCTCAGCATATTCTCGGATAATTCGAATTTGTTTGAAGTCGTAGTGTTTTTTCATGTCGTAGTCGGTTTGAGCCAGTTCAACGGTTTCATCCATCACAACTCTAAGGTCATGACTGGAAATAATTTGGTCGCTTTTTCTTGAAAAACTCAGCATGTTCCTGACAATAGTTGTTGCCCTTTCTCCGGAAGTGCTGATGTTTTCCATCATTGTTTTCAGTTGACGTTGTTCTATATATTTTCGAATGGTCGCCATGGTGGTGCCGGCGGTTTCTGCGGCTTTTTCGTTTGCCGGCAGGTCTCCGAGCAACCGATTTTCCAATACGGCGGCATTTTGCATAATGCCAGCCAGCGGGTTGTTGATTTCATGAGCCATGCCCGCAGCCAGGCCACCGATGGAAAGCATTTTTTCGCTCTGGATCATCATTTCCTCCAGACGGACACGCTGTGTGACGTCATCTACCCGAATGACTGCACCTTCCACGCCATTGGCCACTAGAGGAAAAATGGTGATATCTTCAAACCGCTTTTCTCCATTCTTCTGAAAAGGGACTTTCAGGTCTTTGAGAACACGGCGGCTATGAATTGCTGTTCGGATGCGTTCCATTTCGTCAATCAACTTTGGATATACATCGGCCAGCGGTCGCGATTGAGCCATCTCAAAAGTTAATCCAGTTACTTTTTCAGCCTGTTGGTTCCACTGCGTGACAAGCCCTTTTGAATCTACACCGATCAGAACAGACGGCATAGAGTTGATAATGTTCACGAGGTAATTTCGCAGCTGTCGGAGTTCCTCCTCGGCTTTTTTACGTTCGGTAATATCCTGATAGGTTCCCAGTACACCGATAATGTTCCCATTCATGTCCCGCATGGGAACTCTACTGGTTTGTACCCAGATGTCTCGGCCGTCTGGCGCCGTTTGGGGCCCTTCGAAATTGATCTGGGATTTGCCTGAAGACATGACGGCAAAGTCGTCACGACGGTATAGTTCAGCCTGATCCACTCCCCAGGGGAGGTCGTAATCGTTTTTGCCGATCAGTTCGTCAGGGTTAGTTTTTCCGGCATCTTCAGCAAAGGGTTGGTTGCACCCCAAATATCGACATTTGGTATCCTTCCAGAACACCCGTACAGGAATAGTATCCATCACAAGCCTCAAAATCCGGTGGGCGTCTACGAGTTTCGCTTTGGCCACCCTTTTCTCGGTGACATCCATGGCCAGACCAACCACCGCAGGCTCACCGAAATCTGCAACATCACAGGGGACCTTGATCACTTCCAGCCAACGCGTTGCACCCGTTTGGTCTTGAAATGGTTCTTCCAAAACATACAAGGGCCGATTGCGTTGCAGCGTTTTAAGATCATTGGCCAGATAGCGCCGAACCTGGTCCTGGTTCGGATGGATATCCGCCTGCAGACTGCCGACCAGTTTTTCCAGCGACATACCGTAATTGTCAGCCACTGCCTGGTTGGCCATGAGGTACCGCCCCTGGGCGTTTTTTACAAAAATCATGGAGGGAACAAGGTCCATGATGCGACGCAGCATCCGTTCACTTCGTTTGATTTTCTCTTCGGCCTGTTTGCGCCAGGTAACGTCCAGAATCACTCCTTGATAATAAATGATCGTGCCATCCGTGTCCCGTTCAACCACAGTGCGATCGTCAACCCAATGCGCCCTGCCCGATTTGTCGACGATGCGATACTCCTGCCGAAAGTGGTTTGTGCCCTGTTCAGCGGCCTGGGCCACTTTTGAAGAGACCCTGAACAGGTCATCCGGATGAATCAGAGAGGAATAAATGATCTGTCCCGACAGAAGTTCTTCCGGTGAATAACCAAATTGCCGAATATTGTCGGAAACGTATACCACCGACCAGTTTACCAACGATTGCCAGCGGAACAGGATTGCCGGAATTTTTTCCAGAACGCGCTCCATCAGGTGCAAATTTTTTTCCGTCTGTTTTTTTTGGGTAACTACCTCCGTGAAAAGGATCAAACCGTCGATATTGCCGTCATTATTATACAGAGGATGAAGGTTGCGGCGTACCCAATCCCGGGTGCCATCGGCCCGAATAAACAACTCTTCATCGGTTTCGATTACCTCTCCTTGAAAGCA
>DAOWNV010000128.1 GCA_030642405.1 Desulfosarcina sp. | reverse complement strand
GTGTTCCCAATGTAGCGCTCCGGTATCTTTATTTCTATGGTACCGGCATCCTCTGCGCGGGCAACGGGTTGCTCGAATTGGGCATTGATTGTCTCGACGATCCGTGCTGCAGTGTTGAAATCAGGATTGTGCAGGCTAAACATTAAACTATCCCGATCATTGAACGTATTCGGGACTTCCCTTTCAATGGTAGCGCCGGACAATACCCTTCCCACGGTAGGAAAATTTTTTACCACTGTCGATGCCGTCCCACCGGCACCAAAACCACCTGTATTCACAGGCCCTTGGGCCACGGCATAGATTTTTCCGTCTATCCCCTTGAGTGGCGTCAGCATCAGTGTCCCACCTTGAAGATTCTTGGCGTCCCCTATTGAACTGACAAGGACATCAATCCGGTTTCCCTTTTTTGCAAAAGGTGGAAGCGTTGCTGTGATCATTACCGCTGCGACATTTTTCACCTTGATATCATTCTTATTAAGGGTGACTCCCATTTTTTCCAGCATCGAGGCCATGGACTGAGCCGTAAATGTAGCCTTTTTACCGTCGCCGGTCCCATCCAGGCCAACGACGAGACCGTAACCGACCAGTTGATTCGTGCGAACACCATTGATTTCTGCAATGTCCTTAAGTCTCACGGCACCGACGATGCTATGCCATCCTACACAGGCGATAAACACTAAAAGGATAAATAGGTTACGTTTCGATCTCATGTAATCCACGTTTATTTCCTCTTACAAAAAATAGCCGTTTCTGAGTAGATACGATCTAAAATGGCCAAACCTTCATCACTATATTGGTTAACCAGCCCGGTTGCTGCCGATCGTTTATCACACCGACTCCGTCATAAGAGATCCTGGCATCGGCAACATAAGTGGAAAGTACTTGGTTATTCGAATTAATGTCCCGTGGGCGCACCACACCGGTCAGTTCGATGACCTGATTGTCGTTGTTAACCAAAACCTCACGTGAACCGGTAACCACAAGATTCCCATTTGGTAGTACTTTGGTCACCAAAGCCGTGATATAGGCGTTCAAATCACCACTTCGCTTCGTGGTTCCCGAACCTTCGAACTCACTGGTCACGCCGCCGGCCACCTTGGAAAAGGGATTAAAAAACGGCTGAGTAGAAGGGAACCTCTTTTCGGCATTAAAAAAAGCGTCCACACTGGCACTCAATGATGAATTTCGATCCGTCTCCGTGCTGGCCTTATTAGTAGCATCCGAAGATTCTACAATTTTTATGGTAACGATATCACCAACGGTTCGTGCCTTTTGATCGGAAAACAGTTCCATCATCGGAGCATCATCCCTCCACAAGGATCCATCCGCTTTTATACCGGAGCCCTGCAGACCGATTTGCTGTGTTCCTATGGCTGCCTGTTCCGAAGTTGAAACAACGGGTGTTTTGGATTGAACCGGTTTTCCCATTGAATTCATACTCCCCACACAACTGCTCATACCGAAACATAGAATCAGAAGGACAAAGAACCCATTTGTACCGATTCTGTTGGTTTTCATTGAATTCATAATCGTCTTCTCCTCCCTCTTGTTACATAACTTTCTTTTTGATTGTGGACCGAAACCGTCAGAAGTCAACAACCACTGTTCCAGGTCCTACAACCCTGGCAGTGATGATACGATTCGAATCCGTATTGACCACTCGCACCATCTCACCTTTGCGCCCTTGCTGTTTGATCCTGCCGGTTGCGGTGATCGTCATCGGTCCGGTATTGGCCACAATTTTAACCATGTCGCCACGCCTAACAAGAGGTGGTGAGACAATCATACTCGTTTGAAGAACGGTATGTGGGTATATCATCCTAGTCGCTCTATTGCCCAAAACGTCCTCGATTTTCCGAACGGTATTGGAAGGCAATTTGGCCAGATCACGTCTTTTTAACTCTACATCTTCGAATTCGATATGCTGATGTTTACCCAACGGACGGATGACTGTCACCACCTCCGCCATCACGGAAATGGTTGCATTTACCCATATTTTTCTCACCGATTCACCATCAACATAAAGATGAAGAGCCAAGACGGTACGCCCAAGGTAATCTTCGTTACGCTTGGGTACGATCTTATATGAAAGTTTACCTGTAGGCAGCATTAGACTTTCATCGAAGGAGATACCATCGATGGAGACTTCTTCGTTGTTCCATGGCATGTGGTTTCTAATCTGAAACTCAACTGCCTGTTTGATTTTCGCAGAGGGCATCACGGCAGCTTTTCGTGTAACTGACACGTCCTCGCTACCGCTGAAAAGGATGGAACCTGTGTCGATCCCCGCCTGTTTGAGTCGAATACGAATGAAATCCACACCCACAAACCTGGTCCGGCCCGGTTGTGGTGACTGGGTAACAATGACATTTTTTATCGTTTCTTTTAGTAAAACCGAAGGACCGTCTATCATAGCTATATCCGATAGTCGTACGGGACTTCGATCGACTTGAGCTGTTGGCTTCAGGGTCAAGGAAAAATCAGCCCCCAATAAGCTTAACGGATAAAAAGAAAGGATTGTGATAAATCCTGCGATCCGGAAAATAGACATCCAACGCCATTTTATTCCTCTACTGTTCCTCACATCTACCTCTTCAGGTTTGTGGCTGTCTCCAGCATTTTATCAGACGCCTGTATGGTCTTGCTGTTGATCTCATAAGCCCGCTGGGCAACAATCATGTTGACCATCTCGTCCACCACACTGACATTGGATAGCTCCAGATACCCTTGCGCAATCGTTCCGTACCCGGCCTCCCCAGGGATACCGGTTGTGGCGTCACCCGATGCAGCAGTGGTGATATAGAGATTTCTGCCAATGCTTTTCAATCCTGCAGGATTAATGAACTGAGCCAGTTCAATAGTACCGATTTCTGAAGGCTGATTGTCCCCTGCCAACAGCACGGAAACCGTCCCGTCGGTTCCAATGGAAATACCAACCGTATCGGCCGGAATGGTAATTTCCGGTTCTATGGAAAATCCGTCCGAAGTAACCATTCGCCCATCGCTATCCAACTTGAATGTACCGGCGCGGGAATACCCGGTTTCTCCGTTGGGTTGGATGATCTGAAAAAATCCACCGCCCTCGATGGCAATGTCAAGTTCATTCTGGGTATGACTGAATTCTCCCTGGCTGAACATTTTCTGAGTGGCTGCCGGACGAACGCCATGTCCCACCTGGATGCCTGTCGGTACCTGCGTGTTCGCAGACGAGGAGACTCCAGGTGATCGCAGGGTCTGATATAACAGGTCCTGGAAATCAGCCCTGCTCTTCTTGAAACCGGAAGTTCCGACATTGGCCAAATTGTTGGAAATCACAGCAATGTTCAATGTCTGCGCCTGCATGCCTGTGGATGCAGACCATAGGCTTCTAATCATTATCCTCTCCTAATTTTTATTTGGATTGACACTTATTATGCGATTGTCCCAACATCCTTAATACTCCTTGCCGTTGCGTCATCTGCGCTCTTAATGACTTTTTGATAAGCTTCAAACATCCGTGAGGTTTCGATCATTTCCGTCATGGCCCTGACAGGGTTGACATTAGATGTTTCGATATATCCTTGACGCAAAGTAGTTTTTTCCGGGCGCTGACCAGCTGCATCTTGCCTCAGAACAACAAACCGCCCCTCTCCAGCTTTTTTTAAAACACCCCTGTTGAGAAAATCGGTGATCTGTAACCGCCCAACTTCGTCCCCATCCACATATACGTTCCCTTCAAGATCAATTTTTACTATTCCTTCTTCCAAGGTGATTTCTCCCCCTTCACCCAAAACCGGATAACCGTCAGGCGTAATCAAAACTCCTTGTGCATTTCGGGTAAAATTTCCTTGCCGGGTATACTGCACTCCTACAGGGGTCTGAATAGAAAAAAAGCCATCACCGCTAACGGCAACATCCAGCGTGTTGCCGGTGGGCTGAAGCGCACCCTGACTGAAATCAGTAGTTGTTGTATAAGGCGGCGCATAAGGAGATAGGGTTTGTATACCTTCAAGGGAAGTTTCGATGGTCTGATTTTTCGATTCTTCCGGAATTTGAAATACTGATTGCTCACCTTTGAAGCCAACCGTGTTGATATTGGCCACGTTATTGGCCAATACTTCCAATCGCAATTGTTGGACTAAGGCACCCGCAGCGGCAAGGTACATTCCACCACTCATCGTTGTTTCTCCCGTATGTTGGTTTAAGTTGACATAACATAATTGGACTGCAATCTATGTACCATAAAATATGAATCATCTTTGGAAGCGTTCAGGCTATAAAATCCGGGAGTTAATAAAGTACGTCTGCCCAAATAAATAGCAAACCGGTAGGCAATTATGGCCCCACCGGTCTTTTTTTCCCCTAACCCGTTACCTTATAAAAAGGCTGAAATCACGACGCATTTAACCGCATCACCATGGAAATCTCCAACTCTGGTAATTCCAGCTTGCGAGCAATTTTAGATACGGTAAACCCTTCATCAATAAGTGGCATAATTCGATCATATACAGAAAAGCAGCACTCCTTATCATCCAAAGCAGCACTTGGAGGCAGGTCTACCGTTTTTACCTTAGACGGTTTTCTGACGACAATGCCCAGTTTTTGGCGTTCCTGCTCTATCGTGTTGGCTAATGCTCCAAGCACGGAATCTGTTTTTTGGGTCATCAGATAAATCAGGGCCCTATGTTCGAGTTCATGTTCTTTGGAAATGTCGGGGTCCGAGTCAAAATCGACCAGGCACTTTGACGCCACCGGACTCAGATTCATATCACTCGTTTCCAATTCCACCCTACCGCCTTTATCGGAGGTAAAACGTCTTAACATCTTATTACAAATATTTAACATCCCTCTCTCTCCCCTACTTTTTCCGTTGCACCTAATCTTCGAGAAGACCTTCCCTTCGCAGTTTCCCCCTCAAGTGGATAATCGCCTGCGCGTGAATCTGTGAAACACGCGATTCGGTAATATTCATGACTTTACCGATCTCTTTCATGGTTAATTCGTCCGAGTAGTAAAGGGAAACAACCAGCCTCTCTTTTTCCGGAAGCAGGTCTATATTTTTCGCTATGGTTGCCTTTATCTCCTTCATAGTAGTCAAAGATAACGCATCATCTGCATTACCGGCTGCCAGGCTACTGGAAAGAGTCGCGCTATCGTCGCGTGAAGTATAACCGACCTCTTCGAAACTGACAAAAGAGATACTAGACATCCGTTTGACCTTGTAAAATTGTTCCAGATCCATATTCATTTCCTTTGCCACCTCCTCATCTGCTACCTCACGACCCAATTTCTGTTCCAGTTTCAAGTAGGCCTTCTCCAAATCCCTGATTTTCTTGCGTGTTGTACGGCCCAAAAAATCCCGCGATCGAAGTTCACTTAAAACCGCCCCTTTAATTCGAAATACTGCATAGGTAATAAATTTATTATCTCTGTTAGGATCGTACCGCTCGATGGCCTGAATCAAACCGATGATTCCTACGTTGACAAGATCGTCTACCTCTATGGTGGCCGGCAAACTTACAGCAATTCGATTAACGATACGCTTTACATAAGGTAAATACTCGTTGATAATCTGGTTTCGTAGTAAGTGACTGTTTTTCCCAAAACATTCTTCCTTTGTTTGTGCCAAATCCATGTTAGTCTCCACTTTTAGGAATTCTTCCGTTTTACTTATGAGGCACCGTTACTCTTTCCTACCGGGAAAGAAAGAACATCCTCCAGGCCGTTCTGGCCTCGATCCTAATTTTCACCTAAAATCATTCATTTTCTTTCATATGAATCTATGTATCTTAAATTCACAGGATATCTCTCCACATCAAAGCCTTATTCTCCGATTGCGAAATCATGGGCATGGATCGGATTAGTTTATGTGTCAGTTCTGAAAAATTCCTGCCGGCTTTTGTCATCGGGGCCATTTCACAAACAATTTTTTGTTTGCAGACACTTTTCTTAACATTCTCATCCGCTAAAACACTTCCGAAATATTCGATGGAAACATCTAAAAAACGATCAGCGACAAGGCAGAGCTGCCGGCTCACATCATCAGCCTCTCTGTTATTTTTCGCCAGGTTGACAATCAACCGGAAATATTTCTCATGATACTTAATCGAAAGAACCTTTATCAGCGCATAGGCATCTGTTATTGATGTCGGCTCCGGAGTGATAACCACCATAATTTCATTTGCGGATGCATTAAAACTAAGCACGTTGGAGGAGATACCGGCGGCCGTATCAAAAAGGACAATATCGTAATTGGACAACAACTTATTGAGTTCATTGAAAAGATCATTTTTTTGGGAACTTGTGAGACTCGTCAATTCTTGAATTCCGGATGATGCCGGCAAAATTTCAATATTCCCGGGTCCTTTAACAATGATTTCTGATAAAGCCTTTTTACCTTGGATGACGTGAGAAAGATTATATTTAGGAGCCAATCCCAAAAGAACATCCAGATTACCAAGCCCTAAGTCCGCATCGAAAATCAGGACTCTGTTTCCAGCTTTTCTCAGGCAATACCCAAGGTTTGCCACGATATTCGTCTTTCCAACGCCCCCTTTACCACTAGTTACTGATATCACCCTTGTGGAATACTTATCTGTATGCATTGCTATTGTATTTGATTCTTTCTGTCTTCTTTTTTGTGTCAGGTTAATCACCTGCCCGTTCTGTTCAAATTTTGGCATTGCCGTTAGTTCTCCTCAATTACATAGCTTTTGCATGCTGATGATGATTGGTTTCCTTGTCCCATGGTTCGATTCTGCTTGTAGAACAGCAGGCCATACAGGGTTTAAATCCACTTTCCACAGCTTGTTCCGAATCGCTAAAAACCATCAAATTGGCTTTTTTGATAGATCTTACCGATCTGCAATCCGGACGGTGAAACAATTCTGAATTTCTATTGACGACAACCTCTGATGATTTCTCACTTGAAACAATTCTTGTAGTGTTTTTTTCCGTTCGGTGTCTTAAGGATTCAAAATCAACAGAATCTTTTTCTTGTGTGCGGTTCTGCAAATTATTTAATGGAGAGGAGCCCGTCACTTTTTTCAACCATTGGTTATCGGCCACTTTCAAGTCATTGTATAAATCGATTCCATCGCTGTAGAATGCAACAGGCAAACCAACAAAGTTTCTCAATACAAACAGGTTTTGGTCTTGTACCGTTTCTTCAACATGAGTAAACAAAAGTCGGTTTGCTCCCAAAGGAAGGAAGGCCTTCGCATTGGCCTCAAACACCTCTGCTCTGACCGTTGCATCGGCCACAAGGTGTATCTCGTCAACTTTCGCCAATCGGAGCAATCCACCCACTTTTTCTATTATTGCCTCCTCCTTTATACCGAGTCCAGGTGTATCGATAAGAATCACATCAACATCCGCCATGTCGTTTAATACGGATTGAAGCTGTTTTGAATCATGGATGACCACAAGAGGAAGGTTCATCATTTGGGCGATGTTGTTCAACATACAATTCGCACCGAAGGAAAAGTTATCGAAACTGCAAAATGCTACCTGTTGATAATTCTATCGGTTGGATAGCACTATCACCCAGGAACAGGGAATTTGCACCCGCCTGTATGGTCATACCCGTTGTGAAACGCTGGTTACTATCCGTAGGTATCAGGGATAGTAAAGAATGGGAGTTCCCATCGGGTAACGTGATAAGTGATGCTAACATTCTTCTCTCCTTGATATAGTCTCAATAATACGATT
>DAOWNV010000255.1 GCA_030642405.1 Desulfosarcina sp. | reverse complement strand
GAACGGGCGGCCTACGGATTCGAAGTCCGGCGCTCTATCCAGCTGAGCTACGGGCGCATAAAGTTATTTATGTATTTTTCAAAGCTCATCTATTATAGCAATCGAACTTGGTGTACAATCATTTTCTTTTCAAAAAGTGGCCAAGACCTGTATTTCAATGGTAACGATGGTGGTACTCAATCATGAAAAACAAAAAGCCGTTGCTACATCTTGAATGCTGCAACGGCCTTTTGTTTTTCATGGGGTGAGTGATGGGACTTGAACCCACGGCCCTCAGGGCCACAACCTGATGCTCTACCAACTGAGCTACACCCACCATAAGAAACGCTATCCGTAACAGAACAAGGATAGTATTACAATACAATTTTTAAAAAAAGCCAGGATAGTCAAAATGATTTGTAATAATGTCAAGTTACTGATGTGAAATGCCAAATGCGTGTACCTGAAGGGGGTTGGCAAGGGTATTGACCCAAATGGCCTTCTATTATATTCTATCGCCCATCAAGAATTGAAACCACTGTAAATGAGGTAGCAATTTGACTCAATTTCATATTTTTATTATCCGTGCAATTTTAGCAGCCGTGTTTGCCGTTGTTTTATCCCGTATGTTTTACCCCGGCGCAAATATCATATACGTAGCCGGATTGGGGATCATCCTCGTGGGGTTGGCATATTTTGCCGAGTATTTAAGAAACCGAAAAACGTAATCTATAAATGGTTATTATGGTTTAGGATTGTGAATTTTATTAATTACCAATCCTTAGAGCTGAAATTTTGAAAATCGGAGTGCATTCATCGTGAAACAAATTATCCTCGGTACAGCCGGCCACATCGACCACGGTAAAACCAGCCTCATCAAGGCCATCACTGGAACAAATACCGATCGACTGAAAGAAGAACAACGACGCGGCATCACTATCGAATTGGGGTTTGCCTCTCTCGATCTTCCCAGCGGTCGACATCTGGGTATAGTCGATGTTCCCGGGCATGAAAAATTTGTAAAAAATATGGTGGCCGGCGCCACCGGTATCGATATCGTCACCATGGTCATTGCCGCAGATGAAGGGGTGATGCCCCAGACCCGCGAACACATGGAAATCTGCTCGCTGTTGGGTGTTCGTCATGGAATGGTTGTCCTCACAAAAATCGATATGGTGGACGAGGAATGGCTTGAATTGGTTACCGAAGATATCAGCGAATTCACCATTGGTACCTTTTTAGAGGATTCGCCGATTTTGCCGGTTTCATCAATAACCGGCGAGGGTATTTCTCGATTCATAAAGGAACTGGATCATTTGTGCAAAGATGTACCGGACCGTTCCACTACCGGCCTTCTCAGACTGCCCGTTGATCGCGTTTTCTCAATGAAAGGTTTCGGAACGGTAATTACCGGAACGTTGATTTCAGGGAGAGTCAACGTTGGTGATCCCATAATGATCTATCCTCACAGAACTACATCAAAGGTCAGGGGTATCCAGGTACACAACCAGAGCAGGGATTCGGCCGAGGCAGGTATGCGGACTGCCATCAATTTTCAAGGCCTGGAGAAAGCTTCCATCAATCGTGGGGATATTTTGGCAAAAGAAAATTCTATGATGCCAAACTATATGGTGGATTTGGAATTTTTGTATCTATCCAGCAATAAAAAACCCATAAAAAACCGAACCCAAGTACGCTTTCACACCGGTACCAGTGAAACCATGGGGAACCTTATTCTATTGGACCGGGAGGAATTGGCTCCCGGAGATACATGCTCCGTACAGATCCGCATGGACACACCAGCTAGCATTATCCGGGATGACCGTTTTGTGATTCGCAGCTACTCTCCCGTTCGAACCATTGGCGGAGGAAAAATACTCAATCCTATTCCAGCAAAACATAAAAGGTTTCAACAAACGATTATTAAAGGGTTGGCCCAATTGGCCAATGCCCTTCCCGAAGGTATCATCGATCACCATGCTAAAATGGCCGGTGCGGCCGGAGTCAATTTTTCCCAGTTGCTTTTGATGACCAATTTGCCCTCAAAAGCTTTAGAGGCTACTGTAAGCACAATGCTGAACAGCCAGACGATCCTTCTGGCAGATAAGGAAAACAGGGTATATATCCATAAAAACACATTTGACGAATTAAAAAAACTCAGTTGTAACGTCCTGGCGAAATACCATCGTGACAACCCCCTCAAGCCAGGTATTTCCAAAGAGGAATTGAAATCAAAATTTCCCCGTTCCGCAGGAGGTAAACTATTTACCCTGGTACTCAATCGGATGATTAAAGACCGGCAGCTTGTTCTCGATGGCGACATTGTTCGGCTCGCTTCACATAAAGTCTCTCTACAAGTTGATCAAAAAGTTCTGAAACAGGATATTTCTGAAATTTACAAAAAAAGCAAACTGACGCCCCCCTATTTCAGAGACGTAATAAAAAATTTGGGTGTTGACCCTGCATCTGCCAAGGGTGTTCTGGAACTGCTGGTCAATGAAGATCATCTGGTAAAGGTGAAAGATGATCTGTACTACAACAAGGAAACCCTTGAAACACTAAAAAATGAATTAGTTGCTTACATCAAGAAAAATGGAGAGATATCCACACCGTCGTTCAAGGATATGACTGGAGCTTCTCGAAAATATGTGATACCTCTAATAGAGCATTTTGACGCTACCCACGTCACGATCCGCATAGGGGATATCAGAAAACTCAGAAAGCGCCAATAATATTGACACCGGTATCATCTGACCGGGGCTTAAAACAATAGTGAAAACGGAGTAGCCATGGTAAACGACGAAAATAACACAAAGGGTTCCGAATACAAGAAGTTTGCGACACCGCGCATAATTGGTGGCGTTGCGATTGCCGTGATCATCTTGTGGGCGCTTTCTATTTTCTTCGGCCCATCGGATAAGCAGGCATCGAAAGACACTGCTGATAAATCCCAGGATTCAGCTGTGACGACTGTTGCACCCCACAAGGATGATCATACTACAAAAGCAAAAGATGTGGACACCTCTGAAAAGGATAATACCACGGCCCATAAAAGTGATGCGAATAACGAAGCAGAGACACACGATATACCTTCCACAAAAAAGGATGTAGCCGACAGTCCTGGGGAACAAGAGACAAGCCATGTGGCCGGTATAGCACATGATACAGGTGACCTTGGCGAGCACGAAACAGTACCAAGCATGTCATCCCATCAGGAGGAAACCGCTGAAAAACATGCCGAAGATGTCAGACAGGCTATAACAAAAAGCACTTCCAGCGACACCAGACAAGCTGCAGAATCTCATGGCGCCACGACCGGTCACCCGATGCCCGAAACAGTCCACGCACCATCACACAAACCCAAACCCAAAGGTGTTGCCTTCGTTGAAGCGGTCATCGAACCTATGCAATACGAACTGGAGGAACGTTGGTGGGGTTGGAGAGCCAATGACCTGATCAACATAACAGACAACGTAGAGAGCTTCCAGCTGGGTGTCCTGGAAGTGACACGAAGAACCACTGTAGCCCTGGCCGAGAGAATCTCAAGAACAGGCACCACCGATGCATTTGATGAGGACCTTGAGCAAGCCATGAACTGGTTCATGGTCAAATCAAGCAGTTACTG
This sequence comes from Desulfosarcina sp., assembly GCA_030642405.1. Classification (GTDB taxonomy): domain Bacteria; phylum Desulfobacterota; class Desulfobacteria; order Desulfobacterales; family Desulfosarcinaceae; genus Desulfosarcina. The sequence goes on along the minus strand of DAOWNV010000255.1, from coordinate 603 downwards.
GTTCCCATCAGCGGAATCCAAATATCAAGACGGACTGGAAGAACTCGCGGCTTATCTCGAAAAGCTCAAGGAAAGTAAAGCCACCTTCTATACCAGGACAGACAACCTGATCCCCCTTCTCGCATCATTTGAAAATCTTTTGGGCAGTTGTGACGAAAATCTGGTCAAACATAACAATGAAGACGGTACACCGATAAGTTTTTTTGTTGTGGACGATTATTTCTACTACACTCAGGGCGTGGCCAGCTCCATGATGGTTATTCTGAATGCCATCCACCATGATTTTCTTCTCATACTTGAATCTCGAAATGGAACCGAGCTGCTGCATCACGCCATCCTCTCCTGCCAAAAAGCCGTGGAACTCGATCCATGGATCGTTCTCGACAGCAACATGAGCAGCCTCTTCGCGAACCACAGGGCAAACATGGCGGCATCCATCAGTCACGCACGCTTCTATCTGGGGCAATTGATTAAAACGCTGTCTACCTAACAATTTAGGCTGAAGGCTATTTTACGAAAAATCTTCAGCATAAAACCCTTCCAATCACACTTTCGTGAAAACGCATGCCCCTTTCCGTCAACCGGATTCGCCCTGGATAGCTT
>DAOWNV010000148.1 GCA_030642405.1 Desulfosarcina sp. | reverse complement strand
TGCTGCTGCTCACCAACGATGGACGCATCCACCACCTCCTTTCCCACCCGTCTTTCGATCATGAGAAAGAATATGATGTGACTGTTCAATGGCCATTGACCGATCAAACTCTGGCAGGAATGGCAAAGGGCATTTCCCTTTCCGGTGTCATGACTCGGCCTGCCTGTGTTGGACGTCTCTCGGGAAGACGTTTTAAAATCGTACTAAAAGAGGGCCGCAACAGGCAAATCCGTAGGATGGTGAAACAGGTGGGCAATCGGGTGGTTCATCTCACCCGGACCCGTGTGGCGGATTTAGAACTGGGTAAACTGAAAAAAGGGTCATGGCGACACTTGACGGAAGGGGAGATACTTAGGCTTTTAGCCCAGCTTGGGCTTAAAACCAAATTACAATAACCAAAAATCAAATCACAAACAAATCCCAATGCCGTAAGTTTTAAATCTCGGACAAAACCTTATCATTGCGTTTGAAATTTGGATAGTTATGTTTCAATTTTACTGTAGATTTATATTTTGTTGTTTGGTGCTATTATGAAATTTGAGGGTCCCATTTACCGTCCTCCCAGCGAGGCGAACTCCCTGTTGGTACAGGCAACCATCGGTTGTCCGCATAATCGCTGCACCTTTTGCATGGTGTATAAAAAAGGTCCTCGCTATAGAGTACGACCGGTAAAAGAGATAATTGTAGATCTGGATGAGGCACGCGCCACCAATGGGAGTGGTGTCCGCACGGTTTTTTTTCCTGCCGGAAACACCATCGCCATGCCCACAGACGATTTGTGCCGAATCTTAGCCCATACCAGAAAGATTTTTCCGAGATTGGAACGAATTACGGTGTATGGTTCCAGCCAGTATATTCATGCGAAAGGTCCGAAAGAGATGAAGAAATTGGCCGACGCCGGTTTGAATCGAATCCATGTGGGCTTTGAAACCGGTGATGATGTAATTTTAAAGCGCATCAAAAAGGGAACTACGGCCTCCCAGCAGGTAGAAGCGGGCTGTTGTACCATGTCCGCGGGGATTGAACTGAGCTTGTACGTGATACTTGGTATTGGCGGTGAAGACCGGACGGAACAACATGCATCCCAAACAGCCGAAGTACTAAACCGCATTTCTCCAGACTTTATCCGCTTGCGGACTTTTGTACCCAAAATCCACACACCACTGGTAAAGAGCGTTGAGAATGGCACCTTCAAAATGCTCAGTCCCCACGGGGTGCTCAAGGAAGCGGCCGCGATGATCCGGTTGCTGGATGTCTCATCGCAGCTTACTTCCGATCATTATACCAACTACATTAATCTCGAAGGGGAACTGCCCGGTTGCAAAAAACAGCTGTTGATTAAGATAGAAGATGCGATAAAAATGCCGGAAACCACTTTTAGACCGGTTTTCGTGGGCAGTCAGTAGGATGATTGCCTTTCTTTTTCGCTATATCTATTGTAGGGAAATAATTACTGTCCATTCAAGAAATTCAGATGCTTACCGATACCTCCCAATGAATACGAGATAAGGAGAATAAAGTCGTGGTAACCTTTGAAGCGTTGATGTCGAAAACAGAAAAAATTGCAGTGGTGGGCCTGGGCTATGTTGGATTACCACTGGCTGTTCATCTTGCCCGATATTTCGATGTTGTCGGTTATGATTTTAAAAATAGCCGAATAGAAGAACTGAAATCGGGCAATGATCGCACTCTTGAGGTATCCGACCAGGAGATGGTGGAGGCTAAAGTAGCCTACACGAGCAACCCTGAAATGTTAGGCGAGTGCAAGCTGATTATCGTAGCAGTACCGACTCCCATCGATGAATACAGAATACCGGATTTGACGCCCCTTAAAAGTGCATCCGAATCAACGGGTCGCCATTTGTCTGCCGGGAGCTGTGTCGTCTATGAGTCAACCGTATATCCTGGAGCTACTGAGGAGGTTTGTGTTCCTATTCTTGAACAAGAATCCGGTCTCATTTTGGGAAAGGATTTTACTGTGGGATATTCTCCGGAACGGATTAACCCGGGCGATAAAATTCATACTGTGGACAAGATTACTAAAATAGTCTCCGGTTCCGACGGACCCACTGCCCGTATGCTGGAACAGGTGTACGGGAGCGTTGTGAAAGCCGGAATTCACCTGGCTCCCACCCTTAAAGTGGCTGAAGCGGCAAAGGTGATTGAAAATACGCAACGTGACTTGAACATTGCTCTGATGAACGAATTATCCATGATTTTCGACATCATGGAGATTGATACCAACGCAGTGCTGGAAGCTGCCGGTACCAAATGGAACTTTCTTCCTTTTCGTCCCGGTCTTGTCGGTGGACATTGCATCGGTGTTGACCCCTATTATTTGACATTCAAGGCCGAGTCGATCGGTTACCACCCGGAAATGATACTGGCTGGGCGACGCATCAATGACGGTATGGGTAAGTACGTCGCGGAACGGGTGGTGAAGCTGATGATTCAGGAGGGAAAGCAGATCAATCATACACGGGTCGGTGTTCTTGGCATCACATTCAAGGAAGACGTACCTGATCTTCGAAATACCAGGGTCGTTGATATCATCCATGAGTTGGAAGACTATAGCATTGACGTTCATGTTCACGACCCATTGGCTAGCCGAGAAGAAGCTATCACTTACTACGATGTCGACCTGAAAGATCTTGATTCGCTCAAAGGGATGGATGCCCTGGTTCTTGCCGTATCTCACAGACAATACATTGATATGGGACTCACAGGTCTTGCCGAATTATGTGGCGAAGGTAGACCAATCTTCGTTGATGTAAAAAGCGCATTTGATCCTAAGGATGCAGAACAATCAGGGATTACTTACTGGCGGTTGTAACGGATTCCCATCCATAAATGGTTGGATTGTCCAGTATCAAGGCTTGTTTTACATTCGATCATGCGAAATGTCCATTAAACTCCCCACACTTATTTTTTTCAAAGAATAAATTTCTGATCGTTGTTATGAAAAGAACGTCCTCGGACAGAGTCGTTTTATCTGAGATTCCTCAATAATCCGGTGTTATTTGACAAACGCATAGGTTCCATATAGGCTTACAGGAATTTAAGAATAGCAGAAGCTGATCTTAGATTAGGACGTTTACGCCAATATCAGGGTTGGACTTTTGGATTGTGAATTTTATTAATTACCCGGAATCCTAATCCTAATCTTAGGATGGCTTATAAGTATCTGTGAAGGAGAATTGCATGTCAGAAGAGATAAAATTTAAAGTCGGTGACAAGTATGAAAATATGAAAGGAATCTATGAGGTTGTCGCAATCCACAAAGATTCCATGGATATCCGATGGGAAGATGGCGAGGTGATTGAAACGCCTATTGCTTTGCAAAAACGTATTATTGAACGTATGCGTTTTGAAAAGGATCTGGAAGAGGCTCGCAAGGCCCAGAAAGCCAAAAAGGCCAAGGCAAAGGCTTCCAAAGGCGGAAAACAATTTTTAGGTCTCGAAGAGTCTGATTTCACCAACAGTGTGTCTAAAACAACTTGGCGAGGTCGAGGTCAGATTGGTGGTGCAGTGGCCACTCGTATAAAAAGTAAACACTTTAAGTTCAACTCGTGGGCTGTATTGCGAAAGCCGGAGGTTAGCTGGATGGATATCAATCGTCAGAAACAGGACGATGTAAAACTTCAAGCTACTTTTTATGCCCGAGTGGAAGAGACAGGCCTTTGTTATGGGATTCACATTCCTTCACCTGATCCTGAACAAACAGTAGCGTACGATTGGCAAATTTTTTTGAGTTGGCTTAAAAAAGAGGAAAATGTTAACTGGCTTGCCAAGCAATGCAGCAGCCATTCCCTTCGTATATGTGATTTGACCCAAAAGGGATTTGTCGGCACTGTAGAATACAAAGATGGTCAGTGGGTTCACATGGGTGCTTCTCAGCAGGAGAAGATCGTTGAATCGCTTCAGAGCTTTTTGGATGCAGCAAGCAAATCCGGTGCGATAAGTCTTCGAATAGAAAGAAAGACGGAAAAATCCACCGTAATTGAAAAAAAACAGGATATTGCCCTCGATATCGCTGCCTTGATTGAATCCTTCATGCCATTATATGTGGCCGTAGCAACGCTAAATAGCTGATAAACCGATTTCTGTCGATCAAAACGGTGCGGGTTCGTTGGCATTGACCAAACTGCACCGTGTGACAACCATTTGATTATAACCCATCTTTTGTCGCAGCTTGCCGTCCAACTGAAATGCATCATTTTGAGTAGCTATTGGTTCCGATTATCCGTTGATTTGCCAGGGCAGGAATAGAAAGTAACCACTGGCGGAAAGGGTACTCCGATGACCCAGTTGAAGGAAAAACGAAAAGCAGCCCGGTATGCAAACGATTGTTTGGTCACTTTGTTTTTCACTCCTCGCCAAGGCAGGCACATGAATGCTCAACTGATTAATTATAGCGAAGATGGGTTGTGCTTTTTTTGTGACCGCCCAATGGTTCCTGGAACCACTATTGTAGTACGTGCTTCAGAGGAAAGCTACAGGAATATTAACGATAATACTGATTGTCAGATGCGAAGCATGGGGCTTGCGACAATAAAATGGTGCAATAAGAACCGACGTCAGGGGCGTCCAATTCATGAAATGGGTGCTGTCTATCATGTCCCCTACTAAGGCCCATCAAATCCTATTGCGTATCCCTTCTACAAGAACCTGCCCAACTTAACCACGTTTGCTGATCCGCATTCCTAATACCTATGTTTTTGATTCCCTTTTTTTGATGGATACCGTAATATACCTAAAGTGGGTTGTTCCCAATCAATCCTTAATAAACTCAAAATATGACCAGGAGAGTCCAATGGAAGAAAACGGAAATGATTTTGAAGACGAAGGTCTGGAAGAAGATGACCACGATGAATCGGAAAACGACGATGAAATCGATGCGATCATACGCGAAAAAGACGAAAACTTGTTACCGCGTAACAATGTTTAAACCAAACGCCGCATATATTATATGGTAAGTCCTTTTTCCATTTTAAACCGATACATGTTTGTGGAGATGTTACCTCCTTTTTTCATTAACATCGCCTTTTTTACATTCATCTTCTTGATGAAACAATTGCTCGACATCACCGACATGGTTGTTAATCATAAAGTCGGCCTTGTACCGGTACTTCTGTTACTGACGTATTCCATGCCGTATTTTTTTCAGTTTGTAATTCCCATGTCGGTAATGATGGCTGTTTTGATCACATTGTTGCGAATGTCAGGCGACAATGAGATTTTGGCAATGAAAGCTGGTGGGTTGAGTCTGTACCGCCTACTGACACCGATACTGTTTTTCAGCTTACTGGGGACTTTTATCACCGGTTACATGACTATTGTAGGAATACCATCGGGCTCTGAAAGATTTAAACAATTGCTCCTGGATGTGGCTACATCCAATCTGAACATCAGTTTGAAGGAGCACACTTTTAACGATAAGTTCAAACAGATCATGCTTTACGTGAACAAAATAGATCCAGGCAGTGGTGAGTTGAACAATGTGTTGATTGAAGATAGGCGAAAAGCCGGGGCGCAAAATACGGTTGTCGCCCGCAGTGGTGTCCTTGTTGGGGAACCCGGAAAGATGATTTATCACCTTCGTCTTTTTGATGGAACGATCAACCAACTGAGTATGGAAAAACGGTCTTCCCACACGATTCATTTTGAAACCTACGATATCCGGCTGAACCTGAAAGATGTCCTGCCTACCGTGGCCAACTCTCTAAAGATGCCTCAGGAGATGACCCCGTCGCAATTAAGGCGTCATTTGGAAAAGATAGAGAAAGGAAGTGCCGAATATTTGAAAGGGCTGATGCACTACCATCGAAAATTCTCCCTTCCGGTTGCCTGCCTGGTTATGGGGCTATTGGCCGTTCCCTTGGGCATCGGTTCCCGAAACTCGAAAAAAGCATATGGTATGGGACTCTGCCTTCTTTATTTTCTGCTCTATTATATTCTGCTTTCCGCTGGAATGGCCTATGGAGAAAATGGCAGCTATCCTCCCGTTCTTGCCATGTGGTTGCCAAATGTTCTTTTAGGCGGTTTCGGAATTTTGCTATTAATACGCACGGCGAAAGAGAAGCCACTTCTACTTGACAGTTGGATGGTAATTTTACACCTTGCCGCCAAGTGGTTTGGAAAGAAATGACAATCCTCTACCGCTATGTTACCAGAGAAGTACTCCTCTATTTTTTTATTGTATTGATGACTGTACTCAGCATTTATCTTGCTGTGGATTTCATCGAGAAAATCGACAATTTCATGGAATCAGGTGTTCCTGCCGGCCGTTGCTTCCTTTATCTGTTTTACAAGATGCCATTTATTTTTGTACAGATCGCTCCTCTGGGATTTTTATTGTCCATTCTTGTGGCTTTGGGGTTGATGAGCAAGAACAATGAAGTGATTGCCCTGCAAAGTTGCGGTATTGGAAAGAACCGATTGTTGAAACCCGTTCTGATATTGGGAGTTTTCTTTGGAGGGCTTTTATTTCTTGTTGCGGAAATGGTCGTGCCGGTTTTTATGGTCAATGCCAACCGGATTTGGCTTCAGGAGGTGAGAAAGAAAAACATTTATGCCTCAAAAACAAACGATATCTGGATGCGGGCAGTTAAAAAAATCATCCACATTAAACAATATGTGCCGGAAAATAAACAGGCTTCCGGCATAACAATTTTTACCTTTGACGGAAGTTTCCATCTGCTCAAACGAGTCGATGCCGACCAAGGTAGGTTCCTTGACGGCAGGTGGTCGCTGACCGATGCTTTAGAGCAGGTTTTTACTAAGGAACCTGGTGGCACTCCTAAACTGATGTTTCATGAAGCACTGCCGGTGGATATGGACTTGAACCCCGATGACTTGGCTCAGGCAGCAAAACGGTCCGATGAAATGGGATTGATAGAGTTGGGCCGAACGATAGAAAAAGTGGAATTGGAGGGGTACAGCGCCATTCGCTATCGAGTAGACTATCATGGTAAAATTGCCGCTCC
>DAOWNV010000348.1 GCA_030642405.1 Desulfosarcina sp. | reverse complement strand
TGGGAGTGGACAAAGACGGCAGCGTCAAACATTGGATCGTCCGCACGGCACCCATCAGAGACGAAACCGGGGAGATCGTTGCCGCTATGGAGATGAATCTGGACATTTCCGAACGTAAGCAGCTGGAAGAGAAATTAGAGCTTTCGGAAAAGAAGTACCATGCAATTTTTAACAATATTCCCAATCCTGTGTTTGTACTGGAAATCCAAAGCCTGAAGATCGTTGACTGCAATCAAAGTGTTCGTGCTGTATACGGCACAGGGCGTGAACAGCTCATCGGAACCTGTTTTATAGATTTGTCCCATCCGGACGAACGGGAAACGATGGCTTTCCGCATGGCCACCACGGCTGTTTTAAATCAGGTCCGCCACGTGGGTGTCGACAATAGACAGCTTTATGTGGACATCCGTATTTCTCCATCGGAATATACGGGAAAGCAGGTACTGCTGGTCACCATCAGCGATGTGACCAAACGGCTGGAGGTAGAGCAGCAGTTGATTCATGCTAGTAAAATGGCGACATTGGGCGAGATGGCCACAGGGGTTGCCCATGAACTGAACCAGCCCTTGTCGGTGATCAAGACGGCAAGCAACTTTTTTATGCGGAAAGTAAAAAAAAAGGAGCCTATCCGTGATGAAATTCTCATGACCATGTCCGGGGAAATCGACAGCCATGTGGAAAGAGCTACCAAAATCATCAACCACATGCGTGAGTTCGGTAGAAAATCAGATCCCAATCTTGAGCCGGTTTTTCTCAACGAGGTGCTGGAAAAAGCGTTCGAAATCTTCAGCCAGCAACTCAAAGTTCGTGGAATCGATGTCAAGTGGGACATGGATCCTGATCTTCCCATGGTATTAGGAAATTCCAGCAGACTGGAACAGGTTCTGGTCAACTTGTTAATTAATGCCCGGGATGCCATTGAAGAGAGAGCAGCCCAGACAATGGATACGACGATTCCTAGACTGATTACCCTGTTAACTACCCGAAAGGCCAACATAGCCACACTTTCGGTGTGCGATACGGGAAACGGGGTGCCGAAACCCATTCGCAGCAAAATATTCGAACCTTTTTTTACTACCAAGAAAGTAGGCGATGGAACCGGTTTAGGGTTGTCCATCAGCTACAGCATTGTCAAAGAAGGCGGTGGAAGTATTAATGTCACCGAAAACCCCATGGGCGGGGCCTGTTTTAACCTCTATTTCCCGATTATGGAAGAATCATTATGACCAATAGTATTCTTCTGGTAGACGATGAACCTGGGATCCGTAAGGTTTTAAGCATTTCTCTTGCTGATTTGGGATACACAGTGCATTCAGCGGAAAATGCGACGCAAGCCTTAGAAATAATAAAAGAGGTTCGGCCGGATATTACCTTAACAGACATCAAAATGCCGGGAATGGATGGTATCGAACTCCTCAAGGCCATAAAAACACAAGATCCGGACATGGAAGTGATTATGATCACCGGCCACGGTGATATGGATCTGGCTATCGAAAGTCTGAAATACCAAGCCATCGATTTTATCACCAAGCCCATCTCCGATGTGGCGATGACTGTTGCTTTGAACCGGGCCGTGGAGCGTATCGAGATGCGCCGTCGATTAAACAACTACACGGAAAATTTAGAGCATTTGGTGGAGGAGAAGTCCCGCCGGCTCATTGAAGCTGAGCGCCTGGCCGCGGTGGGGGAAACGGTTGCTGGACTTTCCCATACCATAAAAAACATAGCCGGCGGTTTGGATGGGGGAATTTTCGTTTTGGGGAAAGGTATCGAAATGGAAGATGCCACGTTCCTCAAACAGGGATGGGATCTGGTACGGGATAATGTGGATCGCATCAAGACCCTTTCTTTGGACCTCCTGAATTTTGCCAAGTCCGACCGTTTGGAATACCTATTGACCGATCCCGGTGAGCCTGCAAAAGAAGTATTCGACTTGATGAAATCAAAAGCCGGTGACCATGGGATCGATCTCGTACTGGATGTGGAACCTGGGTTGGTGCCGGTTCTTATGGATCCATCGGGCATTCATCAGTGTTTGTTGAACCTGGTTACCAATGCCATTGATGCCTGTCTGGCTTCGGATCCCACGGTGTCGGCGCAGAAGATCGAAGTATCCGTTGGGGCCTCACAGGACGATGGCATCGTCTACCGGGTAACAGATACCTGCGGTGGAATGGATGAACCCACAAAAGAAAGATTGTTTCAACGATTTTTTACAACCAAGGGTGAGAAGGGAACGGGGATCGGGCTTATGCTTTCCCGCACTATCGTTCATCGGCACAACGGTACCATCCATGTGGATTCACAGCCGGGGAAGGGGTCGTGTTTTTCGATTATATTGCCACGGAAAAATGGGTTGACCAATCAGATGGTTTAGTGGGTGTACGAAAAACGAGGTCACCTGAATCCTGTTTCGGCTCAGTGTTTTTTCATCCCTGCATCGGGATTCATCTTACTTTCTCTCAAGGCTTTGTTACTCAGGGCATAGAAACCGGTCAGCATATAGACAATACCGCCAGTGACATAGATCATACGGATGGACACAAAATCAGA
>DAOWNV010000111.1 GCA_030642405.1 Desulfosarcina sp. | reverse complement strand
CTGAATATCAAACAAATTGCATTGGTTCACGGTGAAGAGGATCAGAGTTTGGCTTTTTCACAATTCCTGAAAGATGCCGGCTACAACGCCATGGTACCGCGGCTGGGGGAAACGATAACTATTTAGTGCCCATCCATAAATGGCTGGTTTGTCCATGCGTGTCACCACGATCAGGAGGTTCTACTTTCCATCAGTGATTCAATCTCGTCAACAAGCACTGGAAAACAGTCAACAATTTCCCCGGCGCATGTGGCATATGCGTTTAATGGTAGACCGTAAGGGTCTTCAATTTCCAGATTGGGTCTTTTTGGCGCGTAACTGCCAAGTAAATAGGCATATTTACATCGGAAAATCAGCAGCCGGTTCATACTGTACAAATGATGATTCTCCATAGCCAGAACCAAATCTGCCGATCGTACCATTTGAGCATCGATTAATCTGGCACGGTGCCCACTGATATCCACACCATATTCGGCGACTGCCTGAATAGCAAACGGTTGCGCCTGGTTACCGTGAAGGCCCTGTGTTCCTGCTGAGCGGACGTTAACGAAAGGTCTCAGGGATTGCGGGATCAGGGTGTTGAAAAGCCCTTCCGCCATAGGACTCCGACAGATGTTTCCCGTGCAAACCATAAGTATTAAAAGTTTTTTCATGGGGTTACTATAAAGACGGGAGACATTGATGTCAATCGACACCTAAGGTTGATATTTTGGCAGTGGTCTATTATACTCCAAGAATAAAAAAAATTTCACCTTCGGCTATTCAATTCTGGAGAATCCCATGCCTGACACCCGAATTATGTTTGTAGATGACGACCGAGACATTCTGGCTATGGTTGAACAGTATCTGACAATCAAAGGATACGATGTGACCACAGTGGACAATGGTATTGAAGCCGTTGGAATCGTGAAGGAAAAAGAGATCGATATCGTCTTCACCGATTATAAGATGCCTGAGTTCAACGGTTTGGAACTCTTGGTGGCGATTAAAAAATACCGCCCTCAAACCGAAGTAATCATCGTCACTGGATACGGATCCATGGAATCAGCTATTCAGGCAATGAAATTCGGAAGTTATGACTACCTTCAGAAACCATTTAAGCTGGACCATCTCAGGCTGATTATTGACCGAATTGTCGAAGAGAAAAAGATCGAAGACAAAACCCAATTGATCCGCAAAATCGCACGAGAGCGCCATCAATATGGAGCGTTGATCGGCTTTTGCCCAAAAATGAGAGAGATCTATGAGGTGATCGACACCCTGAGCATTGAAAACCCCATGGTATTGATCCAAGGAGAAAGCGGCACGGGTAAAGAACTGACAGCAAGGATCATACACAATAACAGTGATAGAAAAGAACACCCTTTCATTGTCACCAATTGCAGCAGTCTGAATAAAGAGACAAAGACAACGAATGAAACGACCGCTCACCTTTCGGAACTGCTCTCATCCGTCAATGGTGGTACCCTTTACCTGGATGAATTGTCATCTCTATCGTCAGCTACTCGTGAACGAATGACTGATCTATTTAATAAAACCCAGAATGGTGCGAACCTGCCCCGCATCATCGCAGGCACAAACCACGATATGGATGAAATCATTGCCGCTGGAGCCGTTAAAAAAGACTTTCTTGATCTGTTCAACGCAGTTTTCATCAAACTGCCTCCCCTGCGGGAGCGTAAGGAAGATATTCCCCTTTTAATCAACCATTTTCTATATAAAGACGACCCGGTATCCAAAACAAAAATCTACGGTGTGACACCTTCGACCATGGATATCCTGCTCAAATATCATTGGCCCGGAAATTTGATTCAATTGCAAAACGTAATCGAACGGGCTTATGCCATGGGTGTGAAAAATACTATCAGCCCTGAAGACCTCCCGGCGGAGATCCGCACGTTCAGTACCATCTCCAATTTGGGATAAGTCAGCTCGCCATGGTAGACATCCTTCTGGTCCAACCACCCATAGAAGATTTTTACCTTACAGCCAAGCGTACCATTCCCTACGGGTTGGCCTCAATAGCTGCTTCGGCATCTCGAAAAGGATACTCAGTATCTATCTTTGATTCCTTGGCCACCGGCAAATCCAGGATTCGGCAGATGCCGGAGGACTTAGCCTATTTGGCTTCCTATTATAGACGGGAAGATCAAAGCCCGTTTGCCCTGTTTCGCCATTATGGCTATAGCTTCGAACATATCAGACGCCAGATAAAGGATTCCAACGCTTTCCTTGTAGGCATTTCCTCGATGTTTACCGCCTACAGTGATACAGCCCTTTCCGTAGCACAAATCGCCAAGGAGTGCCTGCCGGAGAGCACGGTTGTTTTAGGAGGACATCATCCCACAGCCCTTCCAAAAGAGGTTATGTCGGAACCTTTTGTTGACATGATCCTTCGAGGTGAAGGTGAATTAAGCCTCCCAAAACTTGCAGCCGCCCTGAAATCCGGCAGCAGCTTGGCCGAAGTTCCGGGTATTGTGTTTCGCAATCCCGACGGCTCGCTGTTTATAAGCGAGCCAACCGTAGTTGATGAACTGGATAAAGTTCCTTTTCCGGCCTTCAGCCTTATACGTCGATCTTTCTATCAACGATTCGGCAAAGACAGTATTTCCATTACTGCCAGCAGGGGATGCCCGATGGCTTGCAGTTACTGCGCTACCGGCAAAAATTCGTGGATGAAATTCAGAAAACGGTCTGCCGAATCGGTAATCGATGAAATCCGTTTTTTCAAAAAGAGACGACAGGTGGGATTCATTAACTTCGAGGATGAAAATCTCACTATTGATCAAAAATGGTTCCTTGAATTAATGAAAGGTATCCAACACCTGTTTTTTGACAATCTACCGGAACTGAGAGCCATGAACGGCCTTTTCCCCCCGACCCTTAGTGAAACAGTGGTTAGAGCTATGAAGGCGACCGGGTTTAAGACACTGAACCTTTCCCTGGGAAGCGCGGACAGTAAGCAGTTGGCACGCTTTAACCGCCCCGATGTCCGAGATGCCTTCGACCGTGCACTGGAACTTGCACGAAAAAAAAGTTTGTCGGCTGTTGGATATATAATCGTCGGAGCGCCGGGCCAGGACCCGGTATCATCGGTCGAGGACCTGCTGTTTCTGGCTAGACGCCATGTACTGTGCGGAGTTTCCGTCTTCTACCCGGCTCCGGGCAGCGCTGACTATAAACGGTGTCGAGATCTTGGTATTCTCCCGAATTCCTTTTCCGCCATGCGTGCCACAGCCCTGCCCATCGACCATCGCACATCACGGACTGACTCGGTTACCCTCTTACGATTAGGTCGAATCCTTAATTTTATTAAATCCATTGTTTCCGCCGGCCAGTCACTGCCATTTCATGAACCAGGCCGTGAACTCATCGACCCAAATCTGCCCCGTCAGCAAAAAGGCCTGCAGCTGCTTGCCTCATTTTTAAACGATGGCGTCATCCGAGGTATCGAACCTGACGGAACGGTGTACCGTCAACGAACATCCACCCGCCTGTGCAGACAATTCCTGGAGGGATTGAGAAAAGAGCCTATTGCCGGTGAATAGCTCTATTATAAAATTTGGTGTCCAATTTATGTCTACGATTAACTTTCCGTGTCGACCATCCGGCGAATACGAATGGGACGTTTTTGCGGTTTGGGGGAAAGGTTATTATTGATTAGAAAACCTTTTATCCATCCTTTCGCCTCTTTGGCGACTTCCAGATTGGTATAATAAGCCTTGATACCCTTAATCTCGGAATAAACGGTATCCACCCTCTCCCACAGATTGGGCCCCATTTTGGTTTCAAGGACGTACAACACACCTTTGTTTTCTACAGCCACAAGCCGTATGTTTGGCACCAATTTTTTCTCTAAACGCTGAATCGTTTTTAGATCCGCCTTGCTTAAATCCGCAATGGTCAGGTCATCAAATCCACTCATGAAATGCCTCCTTCATATGAGATTTGGGGGGTGACGAAAAAACTTTAAATATTTAATTCTGATTTGGCTTTATACGATAAAAACAAAGTTTTCATCCCTTGTCAATTTCATAAGGCACTTTTACAGTTTTGACATCCTTTTCTTTATGTTTACTCTATTGTTACTTTTCTGTTGGAGATTTTGTAGTCTGACGGCATGACAACGAAGTTAAAGTGACTGTAGCCATTGTACTCGAGTAGCTTCTCCTGAACTTAAAAAAAACAACAACGATGGAGGCCTTCAATGAAAGAGAGCAATCCTGATCTTAATGGCGCGTGCCGTTCCGACATGGAATGTCAAAAAGAGGCTCGCTCCAAGTTGCTCGGAATCGCAGAACGGATAATCGACCACTGTGTTAACAGTCCTTGTTATACTCACATCGATAGCGAACCGATCCCTTCAGAAGGGTTTGTGGCCGATATCATCGATATGTTCAGGGAGATTCTCTTCCCCGGATATTTCAGCCGAGAAAAAATGGACCCTGTAAATATGCGTTACGGATTAGGGCAAATCGTATCCAAACTGTTCGACATGCTTGCTGACCTGATCACCCACAACATCCGTCACGACTGTCTGCGTTATCATCAATCTTGCAGCCACTGCGAATCCCAGGGGTATAGCATTGCTCTTTCGGTGATGAACACAATCCCGGAGATCCGGCAAATCCTGACCTCTGACGTCAGGGCTGCTTTTGAAGGTGATCCGGCAGCTAAAAGTCACGATGAGATCATTTTCAGTTATCCTGGATTGTATGCCATCAGTGTTTATCGTGTAGCCCATACGCTGTTTACATTGGAAGTCCCCATGCTTCCTCGCATCATGACCGAACATGCGCACAGTATTACCGGCATCGATATCCATCCAGGCGCGAGTATCGGCCCCCGATTTGTCATCGATCACGGCACGGGTGTTGTTATTGGCGAAACCACCGAAATCGGAAACAATGTCCGCATTTATCAAGGAGTAACCCTGGGAGCTCTGAGTCTGCCTAAAGATGCTGGAGAGAAGCTGCGTGGAAAAAAACGTCATCCCACCATCGAGGACGACGCCATCATTTACTCCGGAGCTACGATCTTAGGCGGAGAGACGATAATCGGGGCCCGTTCGGTCATCGGCGGAAATGTGTGGTTGACCGAATCAATTCCACCCGACACCACTGTTTTGATGGAAACACCCAGGCTAATTTTCAAAAATGCCAACACCGCCTTGAACACTAAAAACAGTACAAATGGATAATATCACCGGTGCGGTTCCGCACCAAGGAGGATAATATGACCATGCATAAATCAATAGATAACATCATCGGCAAGACTCCTCTGGTCCGGCTCAATCGAATGGGTTCCGGCCTTCATGCTGAAATTGCCGCCAAGCTTGAATTTTTCAATCCACTGAGCAGTGTCAAAGACCGCATCGCAGCAGCGATGATCGACGACGCTGAAAAACGGGGATTGGTTGAGGCTAACACACTTTTTGTTGAACCGACCAGCGGCAACACCGGAATTGGACTGGCCTTTATCTGTGCAGCCCGAGGATATCGGCTCTGCCTCACCATGCCGGAAACCTTTAGTGTCGAACGACAAAAGCTTTTACGACACCTGGGTGCCGATCTGATACTTACCCCCGGTCCTGAGGGCATGGGAGGTGCTATTGAAAAAGCCAATGCTATCGTATCACAAACCCCTGGCGCTTTTATGCCTAATCAGTTTGAGAACCCAGCTAATCCTGAAATCCACAGAAAAACCACTGCAAAAGAAATCTGGAAAGATACAAATGGTGAGGTGGACATCCTGGTTTCCGGTGTGGGCACAGGAGGTACACTCACCGGGGTAGGAGGTTTTTTTAAAGAAACGAAATCCAATTTTCAGATCGTAGCCGTTGAACCTGAAGATTCCCCGGTTCTGTCCGGCGGTAAAAAAGGACCTCACAAAATTCAGGGAATCGGAGCTGGATTCATTCCCAGTGTTCTTGATCAGTCGTTGATCGATGAAGTGATTACCGTCTCAAATGACAATGCTTTCCAGACATCCAGAGACCTGGCCGCCAAGGAAGGGCTTCTTTGCGGCATCTCGTCCGGTGCGGCAGTATGGGCATCCATTCAGGTCGCATCCCGGCCGGAAAACTCAGGTAAGCGAATTGTGACTATTTTGCCTAGTACGGGAGAAAGGTATCTTAGCACCGACTTGTTTATTTAGCCGTTAAAATCACCCGGTTATTGTTGATCGAATTTCCTTTGCAGGATTCCCTATGAAGAAGTGATCGGCAAACAAAAAGACTATCTACCCATTGCAAATCTCAACATGGGCTCCAATCTGTTCGAATCGACTCTGAATATCAAAATGTCCTCGGCCGAGCTGGTAGACATTTCGAATAATTGTAGGTTCCGGACACGCCAACCCAGCCAGTAGTATGCATGAAGCCGCTCTAATGTTGTCTGGGTGTGTTTCCGCCCCTGTGAAGAGAGTCGGGCCATTCACGATGGCCAGTCCATCTTCTGCATCAAGATCAATGGAGGCGCCCAATTTCCGAAGCTCCTCCACGTGGCTGAAACGTTTGTCGAAAATACGTTCCCTGATGTAGCTTTGTCCATCGGCAACACAGGTTAATGCCATAATGGCCGGCTGAAAATCAGTTGCAAAACCCGGATAGGGACAAGTCAAGACATTTACCGGTCTCAGGTGTTTACCCGGAGAGGAGACATCCAATACATGTCCGTTAATGCCGATTTCCACACCCATCTGCTGCATTTTCTCAATAAGAATACGCAGATCTCCAGGAGCCACACCTATGATGGATACTTTTCCACCGGCTATGCCGGCGGCCATCATGAAAAGACCTGCGTCCAGCCGGTCGTTCATGGCATAGTAGTCAATGGGATATAGCACCCCACCTCCTTCAATGGTAAGGGTCCTGGTTCCCAAACCGTGAATTTTCGCCCCCATCTTAATTAAAAATTGCGCGAAATCGAAGATCTCCGGATCAGATGCTGCATTTTCAATTACAGATTCTCCTTTGGAAAAACAGGACGCCATCATCAGGTTTTCCGTACCGGTATGGCTGGGATAATCGAGATACATGCCGGCCCCTTGAAAATTTTCACCGCTGATGACAAAACAATCTTCATTGGTAATGCTCGCCCCCAGCCGTGCAAAGCCCCTGTAGTGATAGTTCAGATTTCGAGCACCTAAAGGGCAACCCCCGACACTGGGCAGCCGTATCTCACCAAGGCGGTTGAGTAACGGCGGGATAAATAGGACGGATGCCCTAAGCCTGCAAGTAAGATGTTCTGGTAGATCCGATCGAGACAAGTGGGTGGCATCAACGCATACCACCTTCTCATTGGGAAAATATTCCACCTTGGCCCCCACATGCCGCATGATGTCAAATGCCACGAGGATGTCATTTAGCGGTGGTACATTCCGAATGACGCTGCATCCGGTTTCTGGAAGTAAAGATGCAGCTAACATGGGTAAAATGGCATTTTTCGAACCCTGAACGCAAACGCTTCCGGATAAGGGCTTTCCCCCATTTATTTCAATGTATTCCTGACCAGTCATGATTGGATTTGCCTCGTTAAATTTGAATCCATCAATTGTTTGTCGATTCCGCTTTCGATGTTTACATAGACACAAAAAGGAAACCACGGCAACCGGTTTAATTTCCAGCTATACAGGTAGCAAATAATAAAAGCGCTTTTCCGGTTGATTGATTTCCGAAAAAAGCGCCTTTTATTTTTTAAAGGTAATATGTCTTACTTAGTGGTGCCCGTGTCCACCCTTGCCGTTAGAGGTATCGACAACCGCCTTAATGATACAATATGTCATGCCGATGCCGATGATATTTAGTGCATACCAGAGCCCGCCATGAAACACGATATGCCCGGCATCCCAAACCCATTCGAAATTGAAAGGAAACATTTTTATCCTCCTCCTTAAATGCTACGCTTTGGCCGGTTGAAGATCCACTGTGGATTCCATATGTTTCTCAACCGCTTCCGAAGTCTCGTCCTCAATGGGATTCAGCTCTGCTTCCTGGGGGAAAATCGGTAGATAGCGGTAGGAAATCATGATAAGCATAATTCCATATGCGACAGGAAGTATTGTAGTAGCAACTTCCTGCCAACTCGGGTAGTACAATGTCCAGCTGTCAAAAGGCATAACCGGGACTGCCATTACCTGGAGAACCATGACCCAACGATTCAAACAAACCCCCATCACACCCAGGGAAATGGCCACCACGCGCCAGGTAGGG
>DAOWNV010000195.1 GCA_030642405.1 Desulfosarcina sp. | reverse complement strand
TCCGCGTAATTATTCGTTTCAAAATAGCTGATTTGATACTTGACACAGATGATGGAAGGAAAGATATCATAACTGATGATGTCCCCGGTTTTGCTAATTTTCACCATGGTGCTGATAGTTGGCCGAACGTGGTCTTTTTTCAAGCTCAGCCGATTCTCCGCCAACAGCGGCGGTGCCATGGAAATACGATTATCAGGCAAATAGATAGAACTGACACGGGCCCGAGTCTCTTTGTCCAAACAATCATCTTTTGTAATGTAATGGGCAACATCTGAGATGTGGATTCCCACAAGAAAGCAATCGTCTTTGAGTTCAATGCTCAATGCATCATCAAAATCCAGGGTGGACTGGCCGTCGATGGTAATGGTTTTTAAATGTGTGAGATCCACTCTGTCACCATTCGGGAAAGTGCCTTTATCGGGAATGGTTTTAGCTAGTTCAAGTGCTTGTTGAGAAAAATGAATGGGAATTTTATATCGCAAAAGATCGATGTTCTCATCCGGTTTCCAGACCCCTGTGGCAACCAGATGGTGAAACAAGGCTTCGATGGATGTTAGTTCAGCCCTTTTCATAATCATTTTAGCCACTTTGCAGTGAGGGCTTTCCTTTTCATGCAGATAATAGGACTGGAAGATATTCGACAGCTCCAGGTGATGTTCAGGAAGCTTATCTGTCGATCCTGTTTGTACGTTGCGAATCCAATTTACACCGGAAACGATCAAACATTCCAGGCGTGCGGCCTTTTTTTCCTTTGCAATGATTTCTTCCATCTGTTCTTCGGTATGAGGCAAAAATCGATCAGGTTTGAATTTGAAATGACGGCAGCTTTTAAACAGGGCACGAATGACCCCCGACTCATGGTTGTCATCCACCTCTGTGGGGAAGCACAGGCCGGTTATGTCCTTCAGATCAATCCACGTCTGCTCTGTCTTTAAGATTTCCCAGAGCTCTTCGACCTCTACCTTTTCGGCAATTGCGTTTCGTGTTTGTGACAGGTGCTTAAGGGATTCTACCAATCGGGTTTTCCCCAAAGATGGATTCAGGACCGTCTTCCCATGATGGGACAACCGTTTAGCGGCCATCCGAACCTCCCTATTGTGCTCGGTCAACAGGCTGAGTCTTTGGTTCCCGCTTTCCATTACAACGGCGCATATAATTTTTTTATCATCAATATATTCTACAATTTCACCGGATTCCATAGGCATCAGTATTAGCAACCCTTACTTTGAAAGTCAACGCGAAGCCCTTTATGTACAGAATACTCGCATAAAAAAGGCAGAGCCTCAGGCTCTGCCTAATAGAAAAAATCGATGCAGTGTGTTATTTTACAATCTCTTTCAACGCTTTTGCCGGTACAAATTTGGGAACCATTCTTGCCTCGATCTTGATTTCAGCTCCAGTTTGAGGGTTTCGTCCGATGCGGGCTTCACGCTTGGCAGTTTTGAAGCTTCCGAAACCGATAAGCTGAACAGGTTCGTTTCTCTTCAGAGAGTCAATTATCGAGGAAAAGACGCAGTCAACAACCTCCTGTGCTTGTTTTTTGGTCGACACTATTTTTGCCACCTCATTAATCAAATCACCTTTATTCATAACACTCGTCCTCCGTTAAATTAAGAAAAGAGATAAAGCAAATAGGAAAAAATCCTCAAGATGGGGGAGCTATATCTATAATTTTATTGTCAGTCAAGGGGATATGAGTATTGTTGATAAGCTCTATCAATAAGAACATAGTTCAAAGCGCCGGCGCTTTATTCCATCCAAAGCAGGCCTGTTCGTTTCGACAATAGACAATCTGCTGAGATCTTTATCGATCATAAAAACACTATTCGGGCCGATAACTTTAGTTCCAGTGCAGATGTTTCCTCCGATTTTCACAGTGGGAAAACCGCAGTCGGTTTTTTGGGTTTCAATAACTACTTCCAGTTGGTCTTTTAGATTTTCGATGGTTGACGTATTTTCGATAATCACCTTTTCGGAAGCCGCAATTTCATTTCCTATGGATTCGTCTTCCTCCATGAGACGGGCCACATCCAGATCATATCCATCCTGCTTGTTTGTCAGTTCTTCAATATTATGCTGAAGTTTTTCGGCTGCGGCCCCACCTTGTTTGAGCATTCCCGCTTCGACTTTTTCTTGAAGTCGTCTTTGTTTTACCATGCATTTATCCTGCTCTTGAGCAACTTCTCCCAAGGTTGTATTCACCTGATCCGAGCGTTGCTTAAAGAATTTAATTTGTTCCGGTAAATTTTCCAGTTCCGCTTTCATTCTTTGGATTTCCGATTTAATCGTATCGGACTCTCTTTCCAGTCGTTTGTCGATTCCGACGACTAGTTCACTGGGTTTGGCCGCTTGTGTACCGATGTCCATGGCCACAATTCCCATTTTTGCGGAGATGCTGGAAGAAAGGATAATTCCGTCTTTTACTATGCATCGGCCGTTGGCATCAATCGTCGATTCAATTATCTCTTTTTCAACCGAAATATCACCCACCGAGATGATATCGGCATTGTTAATATGACCGACTTTCAAATTACCGTTAGATCGGATTACGGCTCCGAAAATGCCGTTAATTACTGCGACATCCCCATCTATTTGAATGTCCGCATCACGAATCTCCTTGGCCCTCAGGCTTCCCCCTTTTACCCGGTACCCTTTTTCTATCGTACCGGCGACTTCGATGTGGCCATCAAAGATAACATGCCCGGTTTCCAGACAGATATCGCCCTGAATGTGTAAAATCGCCATCACAGAGACCTCTTTTTGCAAAGAGAGCTTGGGAATACCGGCTGTCGAGGCATGAACCTTTTTCCCGTCCGCCGATCTTCGGGCTCCTTTTCCGCATTTAAAGGGAATTTCTTTGGGTTTGGGGATAGGAATCACATTGCCATAAACGTCCATTCCTTCTTTTCCTTTGGAACCTGGAATCTTTTCGGCAAGCAATTCACCTTCTTTGACTTGAGGTAACCGGCCACGCTCTTTCCAGTCCATCAGACCATCTTCCATTAAAGTACCTGCCTTAATCGGATCCGTGTCGAAATGATATAGGATTTGTGGTGGTGGTTCAGGTACAGGCTCTGTACCGGTTGCAATCACCCAGGGTTCACCGATACAGAATTCTCCATTTAAAAAAGCCTTGATCAAGTTATCGTCCGATACACCATAGAGGATCTCTTCGGAATGAAGCATCACTTTAACGTCTTTGAGATCGAACTCCGTTGATGGAACACTTCCGAAAAGCTGTGCATAAGCGGTTAGCTTGTCTTTGGAAACAAAAATGTCAAGTTGCCCATCCTCAATGGATG
Source organism: Desulfosarcina sp. (assembly GCA_030642405.1). Taxonomy (GTDB): domain Bacteria; phylum Desulfobacterota; class Desulfobacteria; order Desulfobacterales; family Desulfosarcinaceae; genus Desulfosarcina. The sequence goes on along the minus strand of DAOWNV010000195.1, from coordinate 1,992 downwards.
CGGAACCAGTCTTTTTTTGTAATTTTTTTGAGGCTTTTTTTGTATTTTGGGTTTTCAGGTTATTCACGATCTCGCGCTTTACCTTAAGGATTTCTTTCTTTTCATCCTTTGTCAGGGCACCCATTTCAATCAACACATCACCAATCGGCATGCTGACCTGTGTTTTTTGAAAAATACGTTTTTGGACTACCAGTGCTTTCTCCAAGTGTTCATCGTCAATGAGATTCAGTGAAATCGCAATTTCACCAAATTCTGTGCCTATATTTTCAGTCATCGTAATCGCCTGATCTATATTAGCAAAACAAGAAATGGTTTACCTGGCGGCCATCCAAAACCGACCAATTCAGCCGATTCTTCTATGGACACGGCCCCATTCAATTATAGGTCAACTGTTTAATACCATCGGAGTATTCCGCGATAACTTTAATTTGCCGTATCCACAGAATTCCGATGAATAAGTAATGATTCTCTGTTTATTACTTTAATTGGGTATTCATTGGGAATTTTTTTTCATAGGCGCAGTTTTTGCGAAGTTGGAGTCGTTCGTTGTAGTTGAATCATATCTTATTGATATATAAGGAATATTGAAAATAATCGGTGTGAATTTTCAACAAGGCATTATCATTGCTGAATCCCCTTCATGAAGCGGCACTCTGAGCCTCTTTTGTGTGAAAGCAGATGTTGTCGTTGGATTTTTTCCATCTTGAGCTGGGTTGTTTTGCATCGACTATTCCGCCGCTTCAATTTTTCCTGATATGACGGTTTTTTTTGTCCATCCCTGAATCGCTGAAATGGCGACCAGAAGATACCGCCGACCGGCGGTGGGAAGGAAAGCAAGTGATGGCTGAAAACTTTAGAATTTCCCAATTAAAATGCAACAACAGCGTACACCTTACACTCAACGGTGATTTTGACGGTACTTCCGCTCATGAATTGATCAATACGTTGAAATCATGTGGGGGCGATGTGGACCAGGTCTTTATCAATACCAATGGTTTGAAGGTGGTTCATTCTTTCGGCAGGGTAGTTCTCTTTCGAAACCTTCCCGGGTTAAATGACCGATGCTGTAGCCTTGTGTTCATTGGTAACCATGGAAGGCGGTTGCATAAACCGTGGATACATTAGTGGATACATTAAAGGTCGGATGGGAGTGCCGGCCGTACTTTAAAAACTTTTTCTTTCCGAATGGAAACGCTTCCCGGCTTGGCACCACGGGGTTTTGTCACATAACGCGCCAGTGTTCCTGATACGGAAACCACCCCACCGCCTCTCGCTTTACTGTGATAGGCTGCAACAGCCGCGGCCATGTTCAATAGGTTTTTCTCAGGAGAGTGACCTTCTGCAGGCACCAGAATAACGTGGCTACCCGGCATCCCGCGTACATGAAACCACCAGTGGTTCGGACCGGCCACCTTTAAACTAAGCCGGTCGTTGTCCACATCTGTTTTCCCCGCTATTATCCGGTGCCCACCGGAAAGTGTATAAGTCCATACGTTGGTGTGTGCCGGGTGTATAGAATTTCTTTGGGTTTTTTTGTTCAACCTGTTCTCCTTAAAAATATTCCTATACAGAACCACAAATGGGCCGATATCAAAAAGTATGCGGTTACACTATATCATATTATCCCTTTCAGTCATCCTCTTTGCAGGAAACTCAATCACCAACGCTGACATGGTGATCCTAAAGTCGGGTGAAATGTTCAAAACCAGAGAAGCCTGGAAGGAAAATGGAATCGTTTCATTCTACCAAAATGGCCGTGTGGTACGTGTTGATGAAAGGGAGGTCGAGCGGTTGATAAATTCCTCACCCGAAAAAAAAGGAAATCCGACCTCCAAACGTTCGGCGGTTGCAAAAATTTTTACGCCACCCGTTAGATCTGCTATTGATCCACCCCTTTCCCAACCCTCTAGGTCAGGCGATACTGTCGGGTACCTCGATCTGAAATGGGGAGTACAATTGTCACAGGTTGAAGGGGCAACACCTGCAGGTACT
>DAOWNV010000333.1 GCA_030642405.1 Desulfosarcina sp. | reverse complement strand
CCGAATGCGAACCCTTTCACATGTTTGAGCGGGAAATTGCCGAGCAGTACGGCATTCGACCAGAGGGTCACCCCTGGCTGAAAATGGTGCGCTATCACGAAAACTACCGTGGTGTAACCGATGTGTTCGGAAATGACTACAAAGAGGACATTCCAGGAAGATATGATTACTATTGTGTGGAGGGCGATGAAATCCACGAAGTTGCAGTGGGACCAGTGCATGCCGGAGTAATCGAACCAGGTCATTTCCGTTTTAACTGTATAGGTGAACGGGTTCTTAACTTGGAGATCCAGTTAGGTTACCAGCACCGCGGTGTCGAAAAATTACTTCTTACTGCCGATAGCAAGCGTCTTCCGTTTATCACCGAAAACATTGCCGGGGATACCTCTGTCGGCCACAGTCTTTGCCACGCCCAGGCTATGGAATCTCTCTCCGGCACACGGATCGATTCCGGTGCAAAAACGATCCGCACCATCGGATTTGAACTTGAGCGCTTAGCCAACCACGTTGGCGATCTGGGTGCACTGAGCGGCGATGTAGCCTTTTTACCGCCGGCTAATTATTGTGGTAGAATGCGAGGCGATTTTCTAAATTTATCCTTATTGATTTGCGGCAACCGTTTTGGAAAGGGGCTGGTGCGCCCCGGCGGTGTACGTTTTCCCATAAATAATGACAATCGGCGCGATCTGCTTGCCCGAATAAGTGAACTCAAACCACAAGTTAAACATACGATCGATCTGATTTTTTCCACTTCGAGCGTACGTTCCCGCTTTGAAGGCTGTGGAGCTGTGAGCCGAAACGATGCAGAAAAAATGGGGCTGGTTGGACCGGCCGGAAGGGCCTGTGGCTTGCCTTATGATGTACGTCGGTGCTTTCCAACCGAGGACTATCATCAAGTTGACATTCCCGAACATTTTGAATCCACGGGTGATGTCTATGCAAGGGCCAAGATCAGGGCTGATGAGGTGATGCAGTCCATCGGAATTATCGAATCCCTGTTGTCCGGCCCTGTGGAAAGTGACGTCATTGATATAGCTGACATGGACCTGTCACCCGATTCGTTAGTAGTCACACTAAACGAAGCATGGCGCGGAGAGCTCTCTCACTGTATTCTCACTAATGACGCTGGTGGCATTCTCCATTATAAAATTAAGGATCCATCGTTCCATAACTGGAACGGGCTGTCCATGTCTTTGAGAGACACGGAAATTTCCGATTTCCCGTTGAACAACAAAAGCTACAATCTCTCTTACTGTGGGTTTGATCTATAACCAAACAAAAATACCGTGAAGCGAATCCATCATGCTAAATGTGCTGAAAAACAGATTCGAACAGGGATGTAAAACTTCCCGATATCCAAAGGAAGACATCCAGTTGTTACCCAGATACCGGGGACGACCTGAAATCAACATCGATACGCCAATGGATATGGTATCCACATGCGCAGATGCGTGCCCACAAGAAGCCATCGACCCTGAAGCCAAAACCATCGATATGGGTCGTTGTGTTTTTTGCGGTACCTGCGAGCGCATTTCTAAAGGACAATTTGTCACTTTCACTCAGGATTTTGCCACTGCTGTCGCCGAAAAAGATCACTTGATCACAAACGGTGAAATTCCGGATTTGGCGGAAAACTCCCGTAGGCACTTTAAAAAACTTTTTGGCCGCTCCCTCCAGCTTCGCCAAGTATCAGCCGCAGGCTGCAATGCCTGTGAAGCAGATCTTAATGTATTGGCAACCCCGTTTTTTGACCTTGCTCGCTTCGGCATCAATTTCGTGGCATCTCCCCGCCATGCCGATGGTATAGTCGTGACAGGGCCCATTTCCCGAAATATGAAAACAGCTTTGCTGAAAACCTACGAAGCCACACCAGAACCAAAAGTCGTCATCGCCGTCGGCAGTTGCTCACTCAGCGGTGGCCCTTTTCGTGACAGCCCGGAAATCGCTCAAGGACTGGACACCTTGTTGCCGGTAGATCTGTTCATCCCCGGTTGCCCATCACACCCGATGACCAATCTTCACGCACTATTAAGCTTTTTCAAGTAAAAATAGGCTCCCGGTCAATACAATTTGTCGGGAGTTTAGAATCCGGGATGAAATTCACAATCCTTATTGTTAAGGCTGGATAATTATGGTCGGGTACAACCCTTCCTTATCTCCTTCCGGGTAGGGTTGAAGGGTGTTAAATGAAAGGTTTTGATTCCTTTGGGCATGGCCGCGATTCGATTTCCCATCGAAAAATGCACCGTTGGCTTCCAAGATATGATGAATACGCTCTTTGAACCCGTTAACAAAACTACTGCCACTTCCTTCAAAAAGCAAGTTTCCCTTGCAAATCCGAGTATCAATTTTGGAAAAAGCGGTTAAAGACATACTGTTTTCCTGGAATTCTTTTTTATCTCTCACTAAGCCCCAAACAAGCGTTCCAGGCGTAATGGTAAGAGGTTTTCTAATATCAATGATCGTGTGGGGCATAACAATGCATTCCTTTCCAATTGTCAACCGTGCTTCCGGACGCCCACGCAAAAAACTATTGAATCCAACAAAAACATCATTTCCCACATCCGCATCTATGATTTTTGCTCCATGAGCTGTAACATTTTTCCCTTTTAGGTGAGAGTTGATAATATAGCAATTTTCCTGTGCGTTGGCGCCTCTCCCCAAGATTGAATTCTGAAGATAGGCGCGTTGGGCAACCAACACATTTTCTCCGATTTTTGTTTTAGGTTTGATTACGGCAAACCGGTCAAGAGACGCACTGTCGGGAACCGCAGCATGTGTTTCGATATTGACTACATCGAAAACCCGTCGAAACGCCTCCTTGCGATCTTCTACAAAGTCCATAAAAACACCCTGAGGTGGG
>DAOWNV010000020.1 GCA_030642405.1 Desulfosarcina sp. | reverse complement strand
CCGTAGAACCTACCTGGCGAACCGTTTTGGGCAGTTCGTTCCAGTGACCGCAGAGTTCACCCCGTCTTTCCGGAAACAGTGCCCCTTCGATGTTGGCCCCGACAAAACCAGGAATCATGATACCCCGTCCCATGCAGATCAACTTGGTGAAGGGCGCGCCAAGGGCCAGCCCCTTGAAGAGGCTGTCTTCCAATGCAAAACCACCGGCAAAGGACATGTCAACCACCTTTAGACCTTTGGCTGCAAGGATGCCGGCATATTCATACGCCTTGGAATGCAGCGTGATGGATGGAACCCCCCAGCTCTGCATCATGTTCCAGGGGCTCATGCCGGTCCCTCCACCCGAACCGTCAATGGTTAGAAGATCCAGGCCTGCATCGGTGGCGAACTTGATGGCCATGGCCAATTCTTCCATGCCATAGGAGCCTGTTTTCAAGGTGACCCGGGTAAAGCCCAAACCGCGTAGGTATTCTACGCTGCTCATGAAATCTTCCCTAACCTGGTCCACGGTTTGCAGGTTTGTTCCGCCAAGGCGGCTGTGGCGGGCGAACGATTTAATGGAACCGTTTTCAAACGCCTGCTGAACCTCGGGGATGGATGGGTCTGGATCGACCACATAACCTCGGTCTTTGAGGAAGATGGCATAGTCGAGACTAGTCACCTGGATTTCACCTCCAATATCCTTGGCACCTTGTCCCCATTTCAATTCGATGATCACCTTGTCGCCGTATTTGTCAGCGACAAACTCGGCCACACCGTTGCGCGTATCTTCTACATTGAGTTGCACGATGATGGCACCGTATCCGTTATAATAGCGAAAATAGCTTTCAATACGTCGTTCCAGTTCGGGGGCTTTTTTAATTTTGCCTTTAAGTTCGGGCCCTGATCCGATTTCCGATTCCCGATCAACGCCAACCACGTTTTCTCCGATTACCACAGGGATCCCCACCAGGGCCCCTCCCACGGCAAAAGAGTTCCAGTATTTCTGAGCAACAAATGTGGATCCCAATGCACCGGTCATCAGGGGAAATCTTACTTTGGTTTTTACCTTGTTTCCAAATTCGGTCTCCAAGGTGACGTTGGGAAAAATACAGTCATCCGGACTATCCGTCAAACCTCCGGCCATGCCTTGCGAACCATAGGCGTACCCCTGGATACGAAGAGAGTTGTAGGAGACGCCCACATGAGTGGTATTGTCAGCACCGGCTGTAACGATGCCGAAGCTACGTGGATACAGCAACTTGCGACCGACCAGGCTGGAGAGCCATGTTTCGCATTGGCCGGAACAGTCAGCCCGGCAAAGGGTACACAGACTGGATTCTGTGGGGTTTCCACGATTGACGGTGCCCAGTACATCATTTTTCTTGGCAAATCTCATTGCTGTCATTTTTCGTTCTCCGTTTTTCGTTTACAGGCATTAAAAACAAAACGGCATCTGCATCGATAGGTCATTTGATCCAATCGATGCCGGACGCCGTCGTCTTTTCCCGCTTCATTTTCACGCCATTGTAAAAACGAAGCTGATGAACTAATTATGATTAAAAATCATGGGCTATAATTAGCTAAACTAATGATGAAAGTCAATTACAATTTTTACATACAATTAGTAAGAATTATTTTTGTATGGTCAAATGCTCCTTCCATAAGATAGTTTCTAATAGCCTGCTGCAATATCTTCAGAGAGGATGATGGCCTCGGCAATTCTGCGGATGGGTTTCCTCGAATCCATGCTCCGTTTTTGAATCCAGCGAAATGCTTCATCTCCTTTCATTTTTCTTCGATGCATGAGGATCTCTTTGGCCCTTTCAACCATTTTTCGGGTCTCCAACTCTTTTTGAATCACTTGCGTCTTCACCATTAACTCCGTGTTCAAGATGGCCAGTGCTGCCTGGTTAGCCACTGCCGTAAATAGATTGATTTCGGTGTTGGTAAAGGCGTGGGGAGTGGCCGTAAAACAGTTGAGGACCCCGATTATTTTTTCATCCTTAAGTTTAAGCGGAACGCTCATCATAGAAACCAGACTCAATTTTCGGGCCATATCCTTTTCCTTGAATCTGGGGTTGCGAAGAACATCGTTGATGACAATGGCGCGTTTTTGGGTCACGACATGTCCTACTACGCCTTCATTCAGTTCCAGCGACCGATCTTTAACGTATTCAGGGTCCATGGATTGTGTTGCCTTCAATCGTATTTTCGGAGGTTTTTCATTTTCGTCGATAAGCCACAGGGAACATATTTCCACACCTGTGACCTTGGCGGTAACCATGACAATCAGTTTGAGCAGGTCTTCCAAAAACAGGTCTGAAGTGATGGCATGACTGATGTCCGTCAAAGCTTTGATGTATCCATTGTACGTATTCTGGTCAAATTTTTCCATGGCGATGGTTCTATCCTGATTCAGATTGACATTGGGTTCCCGGCACAACAGCTTGCCGGGCATGAACTTTTTTCTTGACATTTAGTTGTGCTAAAAATAATTTAATAAAATTAATACAAAATCAATAGTGTTGTCCTTATTTAAGAGGAAATTATGTGCAGACTGCTTGCTATAACCAGCAAGGACTTCGTGTCACCGGCGGCGATCATAGACGGCCTTGCCGCCATGGGAGAAGGTTATGACGGATCGGGGGTGGGAATCCTGCTGCGAGATCTTGGTGGTCCCTTTGAGCAGTTGAAAAACATCCCGGTACTCTCCGGCATTTTTACCATGACCGGTCTAAAGCGCCTTGACAGGTTCATGATGGAAAAAGGATTCACCACCAAATATAAAATTACCTTTAAAACCAACGACTCTCTTCCTACAGGTGTTCCCAAAAGAGACGTATACTTGGTCCGGGCATATGACTATCCCACGGAATGGGAAGATCTTCCGGAGGATGACCTATTGCAAAAGCTTATGCCTATCCGCCTTCGTTTACGAAAAATGGGTGAGGTGGATAAGGATATGGTTGTGTTTTCTTTTTGGCCGGATACGATCATGATCAAAGAAGTGGGTGATCCGGTTGAGGTTGCCGATTATTTACAGTTGGATCGCAAAGATTTGGCCGCCCGTGTGGTTTTGGTTCAGGGGAGGCAGAATACGAATCATGAAATTGACTTGTACGCCTGCCATCCTTTTTTTCTCCAAGGGTTTGCCACCATGACAAATGGAGAGAATACGGCCTTTATCCAAAACCGAGAGTTTCTCAAATCCAGAGGATTTGAAGGGTATTGCGGCTATTTATCGGATTCGGAAGTGTTCACCCACAACCTGCATTATTTTATCGAAAAACTGGGACTGGGGCTCGAATGCTACAAGCACGGTATTACTCCGTTGACCGACAATGCCATAAAAAAACATTCCGACGCCGCTTTCCTGACCTACCTGAAATACACATGCCGGAATTTGATCATTGATGGCCCCAATTGTGTCATCGGATGTCTGCCGGATGCAACACTTTTTATGGTGCAGGACCGAAAAAAACTCCGGCCCGGAGTTATTGGGGGAGGAGATGGGACTTTTGTGTTTTCATCAGAAATGTGCGGGCTTGATGCAGTCATTCCGAAAAGGGACACCACCTTAGACTTTCAGCCCATGCATCTTGACACCGTTATTGTTCATCCGACACGCCGGTCCGTTGAGGTCGTCAGGCAAACTGATCCATTATTTGCAAACTGAAGCATTCACGATGTCGGATACCACTTTTATCAGCTTTCTCCCATGTCTCCAAATAGGTACTGAACCAGTGTACAGGCAGCGATGGCGGCGGTTTGGGCTCGCAGAATACGGGGACCCATACCAGCACTGATAAATCCATTTGCCTGTGCCATTTTAACTTCTTCAGGATCGAATCCACCCTCGGGTCCGATCATCACCATAACGGATTCCGGTTTTTTTGATCTTGTTTTTTGAATATGGAACCCTTTTGGTTTTGCTTCGTAGAAAATCACTTTCAGGTCGGCATGCTTTGATGCCGACAGCACATCCGCCAACCGTTTTGTAGGTTCAATGCGAAGAACGCGTCCTCTCCTGCACTGTTTGACCGCTTCCAAATTTATCTTTTCCCACCTGTCAAGCCTCTTTCTTATTCGTTTTTCAACCGGAACCGGTACGGACCGGGATGCATAAAAAGGCATCCAGCGATAGATTCCCAGTTCAGTCAACGGCCGGACAAGTTCATCCATTTTACGATCTTTTAAAAATCCCTGTGCCAAAGTGATTTTAACAGGGGATTCTGAATGCAAAGAAAAGGATTCGGTGATACGAAATTGTATGCAATTTGGGGAAACCGTTACGAGTTGTGCCAGATAGCCGACTCCGGTACCGTCAAATAGTTCTACTTCAGCACCGGCTGTCAAACGAAGCACCCGGTAGATGTGACCGGCATCCGATCCTGTAATTTCCGGTTGTTTTTTGTGGACCCTGTCAGGGGGGATATAAAAACGTTTTAAGGCCTTGATTTTTTCTTCTCTCGTATCCGACCATTTCAATTCTTGCTCAAATAAAATGGGTTAGGAACACAGCAAGACGGTTATAACCGGGTAAGGATTTCCCCTTGCCCGCCCGTTGTCTCTTCGGGCAACTTTTCATCTCTGGGGAGCTCCATCTCTCTCTCCACGACAGGCTCCTTCATGATCAGGTCTATTGCTTCACGGGCTGTAGCCGCCTCATCCGGGAACACATCGGTCAGGTGGGTAGTATGACGCAGGTTATCTGCAGTGCGCATCATCAGCATGGCCAGGTTGCCTTCGGCCATTGTGTATTCTTTGGCGACCATCTCCCAGGGGTAACCTGCCGCCCAGGCATGGGTCATGGCAGCGGGACGTAAGTAGAGCTTGCGGACCTCGAAACCCCGGGATTTCATGTGTCGTGCGAAGCCGGTCAGCTTTTTAGAAATTCGATCCACGTTTTTTTTCAGGCGGTTGGGGACCAGACGTCCCTCCAGGCGATCATCCGTCTCTCTTTCATTGACAAAACAGGCGAAGATGCCGGCCATCCTGGCGGCATCGTCGGTTGGCAGAAGATTTTGTCTCAGGCATTCGGCTACCAGGAGGGGTTGGTCTACCCGAAGCTGAGATGCCCAGACGCCGTCTTCGGTGAGTCGGTCGTCTCTATCCACAAATCCGGTCTCTTTGAGAAAATTGAGGTGTCGAAGAAAATCTTCCCAAAGAACTGCATGCACACCAGCCATTCTGCTTTTTTGCTCGCTGTCTTTCACTTTTGAAACCAGCAACCATGTAGCAAAAGAGCGTTTGAGAAGTTCTTCCACCTGGGCGGGCGTGTTGGAAAGCAGCAGGTTGAGGGCCATGGAGAAGTTGATACGGATTCTGCTATGGATTTTGTCTGGTTTTGAAGAGAGCAGACGGGCGACCATACGAAGATCCATGTAGCGTCCGGGAACGGCAAGAGCGAAGCCGATGTTATCCATGCCCCGACGACCGGCCCGGCCGGTCATTTGATGCAACTGGGTGGCGTCAAGCGGGATGAATTCGGTGCCGTTGAATCTGTCCGAGTTGAAAAAGACAACTGTCCTGGCAGGAAAGTTAACGCCGGCAGCAACAGTGGAGGTCGCAAAAACCGCCGTCAGCAGGCCTTCGCTCATCAGGGTTTCCACCACCAGCTTCCATCCGGGCAGATGGCCGCTATGGTGGGCGCCGACCCCGTCTTGCTCCAGGTACAAACGCTGCTGATGACATGACAAATGAGGGGTATTTTTCGTGAGTGACCGAATTCGATGGAAGATTTTTCCTTTTTTCTCGTTGGACAAAGGGACTGCACCGTGGCATCGTTTTAGAGCGCTATCGCAATCACTCCTCGATTTTAAAAAGAAGATCGCCGGGAGCAGGTTATAGGTGTTGAGGACCTTGAGAATATCACCAAAAGGAGGAAGTCCACGGCCTTGGGACAACTTCGATTGACGCGTAGTGTTTGTAAGACCAACGACTTTTTTATGAAGCTTTTTTTTCCCCTGGTTGTCCTTTGCCGTCAAAGGTAAAAGGGTTCCCGAAGGATGAAATACCAGCGGATAAAGAGGAACGGGACGATGGGTCTCCGTCACCACCCGGCAGGGCCGCCTGCGGATGATAGATAACCAGTTGGCGATGGCTCCAGCATTGCCCACCGTTGCCGAAAGCATCAGCAGCGGGATGCGGGAAGGCAGGTAAATCATAGTCTCTTCCCACACCACCCCGCGTTCCTCGTCACCTAAAAAGTGGGCCTCATCCAAAACGACAAGATCGGTGTTTAATGAGATGCCCTGGTGCATGGCATCGTAGAGCTGGTTTCTCAGGATTTCAGTCGTACCGACTGTGATGGGAGCGTCGGGGCGTTCTTTTCGGTCCCCGGTTAGTATTCCAACTTTATCCGGGCCGAAAATTTCTGAAAACTCGATGAGTTTGGCATTGGTGAGTGCCTTGAGAGGCGAGGCATACCATGCCCTGCCGCCCTCTTCGTAAGTTCGCCGGATGGTTTGAATGGCAATCCAGGTTTTTCCTGCACCGGTAGGGGCGGTGACCAGGCAGTCAGAATCAGCCATAGCTGCCACAGCATCGGTTTGAAACCGATCCGGCACAAAGGGCTTGCTTTCAGGAATGCCGATTTCCGAAAAGACCTCTTTCAGTTTTGGATCGGCGCCGGGTAAAATCTTTGCCCTTTTATGGGACCGTTGGCCGTTGGCTTTTTTTTTTGAAGGAGACCGTCGGTATCCCCCGGGTGCTTGTTTGGCGGGTCGATTCATTAGATAGCTTTACAATTTGCCGATAATGTCGGCGACAACCTGCTTGGCTGTAACAGCCGAGTCATATGGTGAGGCGCCGGAAAGATCAGCCTCGATGAGTGAATCGTCATAGGGTATGAACCCCAGAAACTCAAAATCGGATAGATGTGTACGTAAGAATTCTTCGTCCTTGGGACTGCGTATCTTGTTCCCTACGATTGCGATATGGTTCAGGTGGATTTCCGAAGCCAGACGCCGGATGTGTTCAGCCGTTTCGATGCTGCGTCGGCCCGGTTCCACCACAACGATCAGTTTGTCTACAGCCTGGGCTGTTGCCCTCCCCAAATGTTCGATTCCCGCTTCCATATCCATTATGACCACCTCGTCGCGTCCTAGTACCACATGGGTAACCAGGGCTTTGAGGAGGGTTGATTCCGGGCACAGACAGCCGGAGCCACCTTTTTTGACACTGCCCAGACGCATAAGTTTGATATTATCGAACTTTACAGAAAGGGTGTCAGGGATGTCATCTACTTTAGGGTTAAGCTGGAAGAACCCGCCGATGGTTCCCGGTTGGGCGCCGGTGCGTTCGTAGATCAACTCTTTCATATCGGCAATGGGGGTTACCAGTTCAGCGTTTTTGATGCCCAATGCAGCCGCCAGATTAGCATCCGGATCCGCATCGATGGCCAACACTTTTTTACCCTGGTCGCTCAGCATCCGTGCCAATAATGACGAGAAGGTCGTTTTCCCAACACCGCCTTTTCCGCTGACTGCCAGTTTCATATCGTTATCCTTTCGTGATCCTTGTGTCTGGCGCATCTGTTCGTTCGTTTGCAATAGGGGTAATATAACCCGAAATTATATCTTGTCGAGTTTGTGCCACTCACCTATCGTCTTGACCGCATCCGGCATTGGGGATATATCACGATAATTCTTACACTTGCAACTTAAGAGAATGTTCAAATGCAATCTACAGACGACTCACAACCGGCCATTCTCGCTCCTGCAGGAAATCGGGCATCTTTTTTAGCGGCTCTGGCCGCCGGCGCCGATGCCATCTATTGCGGCCTGAAAGTGATGTCTGCACGCATGGAGGCAAAAAATTTTTCCATTGAGGAGCTCCACCAGTTGGTCCAAATGGCCCATGGCCGGGGGGTCAAGGTCTACGTAGCTTTCAATACCCTTCTTAAACCCGATGAATTGGAAATGGCCGGCCGATTGATTGACGACCTAGAACGCCATGTACACCCCGATGCATTGATCGTCCAGGATTTAGGTGTGGTAGCGCTTGCCGGGCAGGCCGGATTCTCCGGTGAAATCCACCTCTCCACCCTGGCCAATGTCAGTTTTCCCAAGGCGTTGGGATTCGTTGCAAAAAAGCTCTTAGTCAACCGGGTGGTCATACCAAGGGAATTGTCCATTGACGAAATCAAAACGATGGCCGGCGGTTGTCCGAAGAATCTGGGGTTGGAGACTTTCATCCATGGCGCACTGTGCTACTCGGTTTCCGGCCGATGTTATTGGAGCAGTTATATGGGCGGTAAAAGCGGGCTTAGGGGGCGATGCGTGCAGCCCTGCCGCCGCCATTACCGACAGGGGGAACAAGTGGGAAGGGCCTTTTCCTGTCAGGATTTTTCCGTAGATGTACTGGTCAAAATCTTAAGGCAGGTAAAAAAAGTGGTGGCGTGGAAGATCGAGGGGCGTAAAAAAGGACCCCATTACGTTTACTACACTGTCTCCGCTTACCGGATGTTGCGAGACCTTAATACCGATGCAAAGATGAAGCGAAACGCTCAGGAATTATTGATGCAGAGTCTGGGGCGGGAAGCCACTCATTATCGGTTTTTACCCCAGCGGGTTCAAAAGCCCCTTCAAACGGGCAGACAGACCGCCTCAGGCCTTTTCATGGGCAAAGTCCAGGGACCGTTAAAAAATCCATGGGTCGTGGTTCGTCAGCCTCTTTACCCCGGTGATGTGTTACGAATTGGTTACGAGGACGAACCGGGGCACGCCATTTGCCGGGTGACCCGAACCGTACCCAAAAAGGGACGTTTCCCATTGAAGCTGGGCACTAAAAAAGCACCAAGGCCCGGTATACCGGTATTTCTCACAGATCGCAGGGAAAAGGCATTAGAATCCATGATGGCCGAGGTGGAGGCAGGGATTACTCCCGAACACCCCCTCCCCGCTTCCGGTTTTACGGTGGTGTTGCCCCAAAGGATTGAGCCGTCCGGCCGTCCATTCGATGTGCGCGTGACCAGAAAACCGTCACGGCGTTCGAAAAAGGAAACAGCGGGGATCTGGCTGTCGGAAACGGCGATTGCCGATATTGGAAAGTCCGCAGCGAATCTATGGATATGGCTGCCGCCTGTGATCTGGCCTAATGATGAAACCAAAATCGCCGAACAGTTGGCCCAATGCCTGAAAAACGGGGTGCGCTGGTTCGTTCTCAATGCTCCGTGGCAAATGGCCCTGTTCAATCGTCCCGATGGCTTGCAACTGTGGGCAGGGCCTTTCTGCAATGCTTCTAATGCCCTTTGCCTTCAAATGTTCAGGGAGATGGGAATGCATGGCGCTTTTGTCAGTCCTGAATTGGGAAAAGGAGATATCACCACTTTGTGCAGCCAAAGCCCTTTGCCGCTGGGTATCGTGATTTCCGGCCATTGGCCCCTGTGCATTTCCCGTATTCTTGCAGACAACATGAAATTACGGGTGCCTTTTGACAGCCCTCGGGGTGAACAAGCCTGGGTCGATCAACACGGTTCGGACTATTGGGTGTATCCCAACTGGCAGTTGGACATTATGGAAAAACGGGCTATGTTAGAGGATTCAGGGATTCGGATGTTTGCCCATTTGGAAGAGCCCGTTCCCCGATCTGTGATGATGAAAAACCGTCCCGGTTTGTGGAACTGGAAGATTGGTCTTAAATAGCAACCAACGGAAGAATCAATGCCCTCTGTAATTTTTCATTTTGCAACAATGGAAATCAACCTTCAGGTAGGTCCCGACATCCGGGACATTACCGATGAGTTGAACAGAATTATCGGCCGGTCGGGAATCGAGAACGGCCAGGCGACAGCCTGTATCGTCGGCTCTACGGGATCCTTGACGACAATTGAATTCGAACCCGGTGTCGTGCAAGACTTGAAAGAGGCTATTAACCGGATGGCACCCAAAGACATCTCCTATGCGCATGAATTGGCATGGCATGATGGGAACGGGCATAGTCATGTGCAAGCGGCGCTGCTGGGGCCTTCCATCGCCCTGGCGATTCGTAAAGGTCGGTTGCGCCTGGGAACCTGGCAACAGGTGGTTGCGATCAATCACGATAACCGCGCCCGCCGCCGATTCATCGAAGTGACATTGACAGGAATATAAAAAATGTCGAATGACCAATGAGAAATGCATACTCCTTACGACCGTCCGGTTATCCCCATTGCTTTCTTTTTGATCATCGGCATCCTGTTGGGCGTTCTCCTACCTGGATATAGTTATACAATTCTGTTTTTTTTCTTCGTTTCCGTAATCTGCCTTCCGGTCCATTTGAAACGGAAGCAAAACGTGTTTTTGCCTCCGCTTATTGCAATTATTACCGCCGGATACCTTTCCATGGTACCGTGGATGTCTCCGGAAAATGGACCCGATCACCTCGTCAATTTTTTAAATACCGGATACTGGCGTATTCAGGGTGTCGTAAAAGAACAACCCGTTGTGCTGCACGGTCGAGCCCGTACCATTATCAAGGTCAATACCCTATTCCGTGACGGGATTTCCCAAACGGTCAGAGGCCGGATCCGCCTGACGGTCATGGGGGATGTGGAACTGACTCCGGGTGATCGGTTGACATTTTCGGCTAAATTACGCCCTTTTCGTAATTTCAAAAACCCCGGCAGTTTCGATTATAGAAGACATATGGCTTTCAAAGGAATCCATGGAAGCGCGTGGGTGCGGGCAGAGAACCTTCGGTATGGAAGGAGATCCAAAACAAGCCTTTTAACCCAACTGACCGGAAGGGCTCACCGGAAGTTGGCCCGACTGATTGATGGGACAGGGACACCGAGCCGTACCGAGGAAAGAGCCGTCCTCAAAGCGCTGGTTTACGGGGACCGGGCAGGTATTGATGATAATCTTCGACAGCGCTTCAATCGTGCCGGTGCCGGCCACCTGCTGGCGATCTCCGGGCTACACGTTGGAATCGTGGCCACCGTCGCCTTTGCATTTTTTCACCGGCTTTTCTCATTTTTCCCGTTTTTATTATGGCGGGGATGGGGCCGACTATGGACGGCGGCAGCGAGCCTGTTACCCGTTCTGGCCTATGGAATCCTGGCAGGCATGTCTCCCTCCACTCAAAGGGCGGAAATTATGGTGGGCCTATTTCTCGTGGCCATTATTCTGGGGCGGTTCCAGGACATTTTCAACACCCTTGCCCTTGCAGCCCTGGTCATTCTATTGCTGTTTCCACCTGCACTGTTCACAATCTCTTTTCAACTCTCATTTGCTGCTGTTCTGGCCATTGTCTACGGCTTGGAAAAGGTCAAGTCTACGAGCGAAAATGATGTTTCAAGATATAGGAGAGCATTCAGACGAATTAAAAACTTTATTCTCGTTTCCGCATTTGCCATCGCCGGCACCATCCCCTTGGCTTTGTTCTATTTCAATCAGACATCCGTGGTGGGGCTCGTAGCAAATCTGTTTCTCATTCCCCTGGTGGGATTTGTGGCCGTGCCGTTGGGATTATTGTCGGCATTGCTATCAATATTTTTCGAACCTGCCGCCACGTTGGGGTTTTCGATGAGTCTCAATTTCCTTCATTTGGCGTTGGCAGTAATTGATTTTTTTGCCGGATGGACGTTTGCTTCAATAAAAACAGTTACACCATCAATTTTGGAAATCTTTCTCTATTATACCTTGGGATGGGCCTTGCTCAACCTGCGTTCAAGATCCTTTGCTTCCTGGGTATTGGCGGTAACCCTGATCGTTGCCGTTGGAGACGGCCTTTATTGGTCCTATCTGCGATTTTGGCATCGGGACCTTGCTGTAACAGCTATTGACGTGGGACAGGGGGGCTCCACACTTTTGGAACTGCCCGGAGGTAACGTCATTCTCTATGACGGGGGCGGTTTTTCGGACAACCGTTTTTTTGACATGGGCAAACAAGTTGTAGCGCCTTTGTTGTGGCAAAAAAAAATTGCTACAGTCGATATCCTCATTCTCTCCCACCCCGATGCCGATCATCTAAACGGTTTGATCTATATCGCAGAGAATTTTGGTGTACGAGAACTGTGGACCAACGGCGACATCAATACCACCAAAGGGTATAAGGCACTGATGGCGGTTTGTAAAAAAGGGAAAGTTGTTGTGCGGCGGATCGATTCCGGTTTTGGACAAAGGCCGATGGGGCCTGTGATGTTCACGGTCTTCAATCCACCGGAAGGGTTTTTCAGCACATCCGGTAAAATCCGACAGGAATACCGGAACGAAGGTTCCCTGGTGATCAAGGTGGCCTTGGGAAAAACCGCTTTTCTTCTTACAGGAGATATTGAGGCCGGAGCGGAAAGCCAACTGGTACGGGAATCTGGTGAGAACCTTGCCAGTACGGTTCTCTTTGCACCCCACCACGGATCCAAGACCTCCAACTCCCCAGCGTTCATCAAGGTTGTGGATCCAAATATAGTGGTGATTAGCGCCGGTGACGGGAATCGTTTCGGCTTTCCCCATGCCGAGGTGGTGGACCGGTACGTACGAGCCGGCTCCAGGATTTTGTGTACCGCCACCCATGGCGCCATCGTCATGCGGTCAAACGGCGATACGGTTTATGTTCAGCTAAAAAAAAGAAGTTTGAATTGACACCTCGATTTGTGGCGTATTATAGACCAAATGCTAATTATCTTAATGATGCCCAATGGAGGCAACCATGGAAAATTTTGATATGCAGGAAACCTTGCAATCGTGCGAATTTCTCAAAGATATTTCTCCTTCGTATTTAGAGACCATCTCCGGTTTTTGCAGTATCGATAAATATGAAGCCGGATCTTATATCTTTCAGCAGGGAGATCTGGGAGAAGATCTTTACATTATCATCGAAGGATACGTATTCCTGGAGCGTACCATGGACGTCGGTAACCACAAAGGGTCGGTAGTGATTGATGCTTTTGGAAAGGGGCGAACACTGGGATGCTGGTCCACTTTGTTGGATAAACCCCATAGACTCCTCTCCTCTGCCAATTGCCGGAAGGATTCCACCGTCATTCGTTTAAAGGGGCGGCAATTGAGAAACTGTATGGAAGAAGATACTGCATTCGGTTTTATTATGCTCGAACGCCTCTGCCTCTTATTGCGGGATCGTATTCAAGCGGCTTATGGTGCCATGGATAAAATATGAATCCACTCAGTTCTGAAGATCTGGCGAACATTGAGGTGCTGAAGAAGCAGATCAAAGACGCGCCCAAGGGAAGAGGACAGTTGATTCCACTGCTTCAAATGGCGCAGAACATTTTGGGGTACCTCCCTGACAAGGCGCTCTCCCTCGTTGCCGACTACCTGTCCATTAATCGTTCCGACGTGTACGGGGTCGCCTCCTTTTACAACCAGTTCCGGTTCAATCCACCGGGGAAAAATCCGGTGAAGGTATGCATGGGAACGGCTTGTCATGTCCGGGGCGGTGAGATCATCCTGGAAAATTTCGAACGAAAGCTGGAGATCAAGGAGGGGGATACAACGGAAGACCGGGAATTCAGCATCGAACGGGTGGCCTGCGTGGGATGTTGTGCCTTGGCCCCGGTTGCCTTGGTGGGAGAGACGCTTCATGGCCACATGGCACCCAGCAAGGTGGAGGGGTTGGTTCTTCGGGTACAGCTGGAACGGGAGAAAGCGGAAAGAGAGGCGGGCAACTCATGACTGAGAATGTGAAAAGCCGGATTGAAGCCGCTTATCAGGCCCTTGCTGAAGAGGCCCGTGATCAGAAGGAAACATTCGATCAAAGTCCGCTGCCCAAGATCCACATCGGTATGGCTTCTTGCGGCATCGCTTCCGGTGCACTGGAAACCCAGGCCGCTTTCGAAGCCGCGTTGAAAGACAGGGGCGTTGAAGCCCATGTGCATACCGTGGGGTGCCTTGGTCATTGTTATGCAGAACCGGTGGTGATTATCGACCATCCGGATTCGGGTTTCCCACCTATTCTCTACCCTGAGGTAACCCCTGGAAAAGCAAAAATGCTGGTTAAGCTTTTCCTGGAGGGGGGGGATCCCCGATTCGAGCATATCATGGGAGCGACCGTAGAGAACGAGATGATTCCATCGGTGATGGAATTCGCTCGTTTCAACCGGGAAAAGCGCGTGGTCATGGAGCGGTGCGGTAAGATCGATCCTGAAAAGATTAATGAATATATCGCACAAGGAGGGTACGGTGCTCTGGTTAAGGGATTGGGCCGGACGCCGGAGTCCATTATTGCTGAAATTGAAGCGTCCGGTTTGCGGGGTCGGGGCGGAGCCGGTTTTCCTACGGGGAAAAAGTGGCAATTCGCGCGAAATGCCGCAGGTAGTGATAAGCTGATCATATGCAATGCAGATGAAGGCGATCCCGGCGCCTATATGGACAGAACGCTTCTGGAGAGCAACCCGCATCAGGTGATTGAAGGAATGATGATCGCCGCGTTGGCTGTTGGGGCGACACGAGGTCTGTTTTACGTGCGTGCCGAATATCCCCTGGCCGTACGGATACTAACCACCGCCGTTGACCAGGCTCGGGAATTGGGCTTGCTGGGCACAGATATTCTTGGCAGTGGTCTGGATTTTGATATTGACCTGTTCCAGGGATCCGGTGCCTTTGTGTGTGGTGAAGAGACGGCTTTGATTCGTTCCGTGGAAGGTTTTCGAGGCATGCCGAGGCACCGTCCACCCTATCCGGTGGAACACGGCCTGGATGGAAGACCGACGGTAATTAATAATGTCAAGACGCTCGCCACCATACCTCCCATTGTTGAAAAAGGGGCTGATTGGTTCCGGGGCATCGGTACGCCGGGCAGTCCTGGAACGGCGGTTTTTTCCATCGTGGGCAACGTCACCCACCCTGGATTGGTGGAAATTCCCATGGGGGTGACCTTAAGAGAATTGATCTTCGATATCTGCGGCGGCATTCCCAAACAAAAAAAATTCAAAGCAGTGCAAATCGGTGGCCCGTCAGGGGGGTGTTTATCCGCCGATTTCCTTGACACACCAGTGGATTTCGACGAACTCCGCCAAGCCGGTGCCATGATGGGTTCCGGTGGCATGGTGGTGATGGACGAAGATTCCTGCATGGTGGATGTTTCCAGGTATTTTCTCGATTTTACCCAAAAGGAATCCTGCGGCAAGTGTACTTTTTGCCGTGTTGGAACCCGTCATTTGCTGAACATTTTGCAACGTCTGACCCGCGGCGAGGGCAAGGAAGGTGACATCAAGCAGTTGGAAACCCTGAGCCGGGCCGTCCAACAGGGGTCGCTGTGCGGATTGGGCAAGACCGCACCAAACCCCATCCTCACCTCTGTGGCCTATTTCAAAGAAGAATACGAAGCACATATTCAAGAGGGCCGTTGTCCGGGCTGTGCCTGCCGGACCCTGACTGCTTTTTACATTGACCTGGATAAATGCGCACGCGGCTGCGACGCTTGTGTGGCATGCTGTCCGGTGGACGCTGTTTTTACCACCAGCACCCGGAAAAAAGGCATCGATCAGGAGTTGTGTGTCAAATGCGGTGAATGCATGGTGGCCTGCCCGCCTGAGTACGATGCGGTCGTGAAGATTTCGCCGGCTCACCTGGCACCCATTATTGAGCGACCATCGGAGAAAAAATCATGATTATCTTGACCGTGGATGGTCGGTCCATCCAGGCGCCTGCAGGCAGCAGCGTATTATCTGCATGCCTTTTTGCAGATATATTTATTCCCCACTTATGTTGGTTGGAATCGGATACCGTTGCGGACGCTCCTGCCGCCTGCCGCCTCTGTTTTGTTGAGATCGACGGTTTTTCCGAACCTGTTACGGCATGCACTGTAACCGTTGAAAATGGTATGATGGTTCATACCGACACCGAAGCTGTACGAAGTCTCCAAAAGACAGCATTAAAACTCCTGCTTTCCGTACACAAGGTAGACTGCAAGAATTGCCCTGCCGACAAAGCCTGTTCTTTGCAGGACATCGCCAAATTTTTAGGAATCGGCCTCGGCTGCAAACCCTTTGAACGGGTGCTGAAGGAATTGGATGTGGATAGCCGCCATCCTGCCTTCGACTATTATCCCAACCGTTGTGTTTTATGTGGCCTCTGTGTCAGGATCTGCCGTGATCGTCATGAGCAGCCCATGTTGAGTTTTGCAGGGAGAGGGTTCAATACCGTGGTCGGGTATTTTGCTGAAACATCGGATACGGATCCGGATTGCCTTTCGTGCAGGGGCTGTTTGGATGTCTGCCCGACAGGGGCGTTAGTGGAAAAATCACAAGTTTAAACAGTTAATTTTTCCGACCTTAGCAGGTACGCTAAAACGATACCAGCCATGAATCCTGCCGCCAAATTGGACGCCAGTGTGATACCCAAGATGGTTACCACCACGAACATCTCTTTACGTTCCTTTACGTCCAGAATGGTCAATGCCAGCTGGCTGCCGGCAAACAGCAGCAGTACACCTAAAATGGCCATGGGGATTAGCTTGAGAAGGACGAGAACCTGGTTACCGAAGGTCAGAGTAAAAACAATAAAAATTCCACCAATTATCAGGTTCGATCCGGCGGAGCGGGCCCCGAACCGATAGTGTGCTGCAAGCCCTCCGGCTCCGTGACAGAGCGGCATGCCTCCAAGCATGGCGCTGAGGAAATTACCCAGAGCCATGCTGATACACAAGGCTCGACCCGTTACTCGCCGTGCGGCATCACCAAAATAGTTGATGGACAGATCCATATCGGCAATCACGGCGTTACCCAATGTCATGGGCATTTGGGGAATCACAAGGGCCAGGAGGGCAAACGTGAAGTCCGCTCCTTCAGGAAATCCCAGCGGCAAGATAGCAGGCAGATAGAATCCCGGCCCGAGTTCGCCGACTCCTTCCCTGGTCCCGATTACCAGGCCTATAAAGATGCCAAAGCAGACGATCACCAAACCCGCCGGTATTTTTTTATTCTCCAGCAAAAGCAGAGTGAGTAAGCTCCCAACAACACCAATGATCAAACCTGCAGACACTGGGCCTACATGTTGGACAATTAGGTAAGGTTCCGCCATTTGGTGAAGCAGTTGAAGTTTGGTTTTTCCTACCATAAACTTAACGCCTTCGGCCATGAGCAGTGTCCCGGTGGAGAGTTGTACCCCACGCACAGTGGCTTTGGGAATATACTTTTCAATCAAGGTGATGGCCCCGGTGGCCCCGATAAAAAGCAGGCAAACGCCCATAAGAATCCCCGATGCCATGATCTGATGCGGGGTCATGGCGGTGGCAATGGCGTAAGCACCGATCACTTTCATGGGTTGAACCGGAGTGGTGATTCCAAAGTAGATGCCGGTGAAAATATAGAATAACCCGACAGACAGGAAGATTCCTGATGAATCTAGCCCATTGACCATGATCATTCCGATAGCTAAAGGCAAAATGGTGCCCAGGTCACCTAATGATCCGGCAAATTCCATTCGATTGAAAGTATAAGGCAAAGGCATGGGCTTGTCCTATTTTCCCTGTTTCTTATCTACGAACCTGAAGTCGGATCTCATGGATCTGGAGTTTTGTTGTTTGTGTTCCAGCCACCCTGTACGAACATTTTCCCGCATGTCGAATTCGGGGACCCAGGGTTTGATATCCAGTAAGGGGGTGCCATCCAAAACATCGACATCCAACAGATTAAGGGTCAGGCCGTCCATCCTAACCAATTGAACAATAGACAGCCCAATGTGGTTTGGCCGGCGGGGAGCCCTTGTTGAGAACAGACCTCGCTTGATCGTGTCCAGGAAAGGTTTTACGAGCAATTGATACCCTTTGGACCGATGAAAATGATAGAGAAGAATGATATGCGAAAAACCATCCAGATCCCTTAGACCCTTTTCATATTCCGGTTTCATCAGAATCGTACCTTTTACACCTTTGGCGCCGGAT
>DAOWNV010000302.1 GCA_030642405.1 Desulfosarcina sp. | reverse complement strand
TACCACTTGGCTATGCCGCCCCTATAAAAAAAATGGAATGGAGCGGGAAACGGGATTTGAACCCGCGACTTCGACCTTGGAAGGTCGCACTCTACCACTGAGTTATTCCCGCTCAGTTAAAAAAGGACTTTTATAAATTTTTTGTTTTTCTGTCAACAGAAAAGTTCATCCACGGAGCAATTTTCTAAACCTCAGGAAATAGTCCGCCCCCGACCAAACCGTGAAGATCAAAGCGCACCACAAAAAAAACATTCCTACGGCATGAAAATCCATCCCAAAAACCGGATAGTGAAACATCAAAGGAATAATCGCAGCGATTTGAAACCCGGTTTTATACTTGCCGAGAATGGATGCCGATACATCCATTTTATTTTGTGCAATAATATTGCGCAACCCGCTGATGGCCAATTCCCTCCCGATAATAACACAGGCTATCCAGGCAGGCATCCATCCCAGGGAGGAAAGCATAATCAAGGAGGATGAAACCAGTAGTTTGTCCGCAACAGGATCCATCACCTTCCCAAGATTGGATACCAGGCCGTATCGCCTTGCCAGGTATCCATCGAAATAGTCCGTAATGGCGGCGACACTGAAAATCAACCCGGCCAGCAAAGCGGTAAATCGGTTCGGCACCATCAACAACACAACAATTATCGGTACCGCAACAATCCGAAATAGTGTCAGCGTATTGGGATGAGTAAGGAGTGAATTGCTCGATATATTTTTCATGTCTCTTTGCCCGTGGGTTTATTCACCACTATTTTTTGGCCTTGTCCCAATCGGATAGAAACGCCTGGATGCCTTTATCCGTTAACGGATGGGCAGCCAGCTTGCTCAGAACGTTAAACGGGATAGTTGAAATATCAGCACCGGCCAAAGCGGCATCCAAAACGTGCAACGGATTTCGTATGCTGGCTACGATAATCTCCGTATCATAGTCATAGTTGGCAAAAATTACGGCGATCTGCTCAATGATTTGCATACCGTCTTGAGACAAATCATCAATTCTTCCCACAAAGGGGCTGACATAGGTTGCGCCGGCCTTGGCTGCCATCAACGCCTGTAGAGGTGAAAAAACCAGCGTGACGTTGGTCTTGATGTTCTCTTCGGTAAGTTGACGTGTTGCCTTTAGGCCATCCACCGTCATGGGAATCTTGATAACAATATTTTTGTTGATCTTGGCCAATACCCTCGCCTCTTTGACCATCCCGTCCGAATCCAGACTGATCACCTCCGCACTGATGGGACCATCCACAATCTCGCAGATTTCTTTAATAACTTCCTCAAAAACACGTCCCTCTTTGGCTATCAGTGACGGATTCGTAGTTACGCCATCTACCATGCCCATGCTGTGGGCCTCTTTGATTTCATCCACGTTGGCAGTATCGATAAAAAATTTCACAATTATATTTCCTCGTTTATGGTCTATGTTTTTGGATTTGTAGTCTGTGGTACAGCCTATTCCCTCTCCTCCAGAAACCGATCCCGGCATGTCGATGAACAGAATACGTATGTCTTGCCGCCGTGCTGCAATTCCACTCCCTCACGCCTGGGGAAATAGATGCCGCAAACCGGGTCTTTTATCATTACATCATCGATACTAAGGTTTTGTGATTGCCCATGCCCAGGCACCTGCAGATTGCGAATCAACCACGATTTCACAGTACGGTAGACTATGTAGACAACAATGATCAACAACAGCAGTTTCATGACGGCCTGCTTTGTATCCGTGTGGGCTGGTTTTCCAGTGGAATAACTCGCTGATCCTTATCTTCAATACACTCGAGCAATTCGGCAACGGTCTTTCCCAGCACAGGATGGGTGACTGCCGGGTCTATATCACAGATAGGCTGCAAGACAAAGGCCCTTTTGTGCATCCTTGGATGGGGAATCTCCAGTCGCTGTGTCTGAACCAAACAATCGTCATATAGCAAAATATCCAAATCCAGCACCCGTGGTCCGAATCGCACAATTTCAGTTTTTCTGCCCAGCCGTTTTTGGATGGCAATAAGTTGATCCAGTAAAGCAACCGAGTCCAACCTCGTACAAATTTTTACAACAGCGTTCACGAACCAGTCCTGGTCTGTAAAATCCACCGGAGAAGTACGATAAAACCGCGAAGTTCGGTAAAGTGCCGATTCACCTGTTTCGGTCACTGCGGCAATCCCTTTCAGACAATTATCCAGCTTATCGCCAAGGTTGGATCCGACCGAAAGATAGACCACATGCCGGGCAGCTACATCCGCCATGCTTCCTCCCAGAGTTCACCTTGATAGATGACGCGCGCGTCCCCTTCCAAGAAGACCTCTTTATACCCATCTCCTTTTTTTTGGAAATAAACGGTTAGCTGACTGCCGCTTCGGGTGGTCAATGAAACGGGTGATGTCATCTCTCTTTCATAGGCCAGGATCAATGCTGCGGCAACATTTCCCGTACCGCAGGCCAGGGTTTCATCTTCCACGCCACGTTCGTAAGTGCGAATGAAAATTTCTCCTTTTTGGTCAACAGACACGAAATTGACGTTGGTACCCTCTAAAGAAAAGTCAGGATGGTTCCTGATCAGGCGGCCGGTTTCAACCACATTAACCGCTTCTATATCCTCTACCAGGGTCACGACATGGGGGACACCGGTGTGGATACTGCCGGCGTCGATCGTTTCACCGGCTACGTTAATGGAAATTTTACTTTTCAGTTCCTGAGGATTGGTCATCCGTATCCTCACGTTGCCCTCTCTAACATTAGCTTCAATAATCCCGGCAAGAGTTTCAAAGGCCATTTGCCGACCGGCGATCCCATTGATAAAGGCATACCGGGCCGCACAGCGGGCCCCGTTACCACACATTTCCGGCAGGCTGCCGTCAGCGTTGAAAAATCGCCATTTAAAATCGACCGCTTCCGACGATTCGATCAGAATCATGCCGTCAGCACCCACCGATAGTCTACGGCGGCAGCTCCCCACAACAAATTGGCGGATTTGCGTTTCAGGGGTCACCCCCTCACGGTTGTCGATAAGGATAAAATCGTTGCCGCTGCCACTCATTTTATAAAAAGGAATTGGTTTCATTGGGCCTTGGGGTCAAAAATGGTAGAATCATCTAAAAAATCAAATTGAATCGTGTTTGAATCAGGCCCGATTCCGGCTTGCGTTTCCAATCTTACCTTGAACAGATAACGATAACCAAAATCCAGGGAAATTTCAGTTTCATATCCCTTGGATCGTTGGCTGACAAAAGGGATTTCCAACACTTTTTCAAAAATTTGGGGGCACCCTTTGCAAGGGGCCGATTCAAGGGAAGACCGAGATCGGAAAAGGCCGAACGCAGCGTTTTTGGCCAATTCCACAGAAAGAGGCACTGCGAGGGACCATGACAAACGCGCCGACGAACCGGAAATTTCATAGTCGAGGTTCTCTACGGCCGACACGGATGGCTGCT
>DAOWNV010000217.1 GCA_030642405.1 Desulfosarcina sp. | reverse complement strand
ATTGTTTGGCTCCCCAGCACGGACTCGAACCGCGGACTTAGTGGTTAACAGCCACTCGCTCTGCCGACTGAGCTACTGGGGATCATTTTTTCTTTTTGACCATGTTGTTGATCAAAGAAGCGCTACAAGTAATTTATCGTGAATTGAATGTCAAGTTATTTTATAGAACCATTTGGGGCCTTTTTGGATAACGGCTGCCGAAAACCCTGGATGGCAATACGATACGCATCCACTGTTTTTTGAGCTGCGCTCCGCCAGGTAAAATGCTGCTGAATTCGCAGGAATCCTTGACGACCCAGTTCATCGGCCCGTTGCGGGTTGTCCATCAGGTCTATAATGGCACCGGCAAGGGCCTCGTGATTTTGGGGGGAAACCAATATGCCTGCATCGCCAACAACTTCCGGCAGCGCTCCGCCCGTGGTACTGATAACAGGAACCCCACATGCCATGGCTTCACCGGCAGGCAGGCCGAATCCTTCGTAAACGGATGCCACAACGGCCATTGCCGCCCGGGCATACTGCCGAACAAACTCTTCATTGCTAATTCGGCCCGTGAACGTGATCAGATGGCCGATTCCCAAGCGTCGAATCAGCCGTGATATGCCGCTTTTTTCTTTGGAGCTACCGACCACAATGAGCTTGACGGCTCTTTTCTCGGCGACTTTGGCAACAGCGTGGAGAAGGTAATAAAGTCCCTTTAAAGGAACGTCGGAGCTATTCGTGACAATGATGCGACCCGGCTCCCTTTGGATAACGGGTACCGGATAAAAAAGGTTTGTGTCGATACCGTTTGGTGCAACACTAAATCGATCCAGGGGAATGTCGAATTCACGCGCGACGTCCTCTTTAGAGCACTCGGAAACCGTTATGATCCGATGCAACCTGCGTGACACCCGTTTTTGCATACCGATGAACGAAAACCAGCGGAATTGCTTAAGCTTTTTCCAATAGGGACGGACAGCGCGGACCGCAATATCCCGATCTACGGTGATGGGATGATGGATTGTTGCAACGGTTGGTATTTTTTTTGATAGTGCCCAAATGCCGTACGACAAACTTTGATTGTCGTGAATAATATCGTAATGACGCATCCTCTTGCGGACGATGCGCTGAGCCCGGAAACCGAATGTAAACGGTTCAGGAAAACCCATTGTTGCAACCCCAAGCCATTCCATAACGTTTACAGGGTCCGAAAGTTCTTTCAGTGTCGGTATTCGAAATAGATGTTCCGGATTGTACAGATCCAGGCAGTGAGGTCGATGGATGCGGATATCCGTGTCCAACTGGGGGTCCGGTGGGCCGGAAATTACCTCAACACGATGACCGATATCCTTGAGTGCACGGCTCAGGTTTTTCAGATAAACACCCTGTCCACCGCAATGAGGATCACTCCGATAGCTCAACAGACAAATGGAAAGGGGACGGTCCAAGCTTCTTTTCATTGTAAAATCCCGTTATTTCTGATTCTCAATTGTTTTTTAAACGGTAGCTGCACATACCTTCGAGTTGCACCCAACGTCAACCCTTATATTGCTGGGTAACCGCATTTGGACTTCTATCCGGTGTTTCGCGGCATGGCCCGCTCGTACAAATACCAATGGCCGGGCCATCTGCCGTTTTTTGGTGGGCCGGTCATGCCTGCGACAATTATTTTTCATCATGGTTTCCAAATACGGATGCTCTGCCCTGTATTGAGGTGAATCTCGACAAACGTATTGTCAAGGTATATAAGCACGGATTGAACGTATGGGGGCCTATCCGAATGTTAACTATTACCGGCTTATTATTTTGAGTCCAATTTTTATCGTCGTCAGGGGGAGCATATGGAAAACGGATTTCCCGATATTGTTACGTTAGTCGAAATGGGGCTAAGAGATGGTTTTCAGTTTGAAAAGACCGTGGTCCCCACCCCGCTAAAGATAAGTGTTATTAAACGGTTGGCTGCTGCGGGGTTGAAACAGATCCAGGTGGTTTCCTTTGTTCATCCGACCAAAGTACCACAAATGGCCGATGCCGAAGCGTTGATCCAAGAACTTCCCAAAAACGATGGCATGTTATACACAGCTTTGGTACTCAATTCCCGTGGTCTGAAAAGGGCTATTGCATCCGGCATCAAAGCAGTGGAAATTTCCCTTTCCGCAAGCAATACCCATAGCCGAAAAAATGCCGGAATGACCCATGCCGAGGCATTGGACCATGCTTTGCCGATGATCGATGTTGCCGTATCTGCGGGACTTTACGTACGGGCAAGTGTTCAATGCGCCTTTGGCTGTGTGTATGAAGGTACTGTGTCCACCGCGCGTGTTGCGGGCATTCTTCGTCGGTTTGTCGATCACGGTGCTCATGGTTTGGCGTTGGCCGATACTACAGGGATGGGATCACCGCCGATCATACAGCAGATGTTAGACACGGTGCTTCCCCTGGCGGATCAATTGCCTTTGGCGCTTCATCTTCACGATACCCGCGGTTTGGGATTGGTAAACCTGATGGCGGCATTAAAATACGGAGTTTCAATTTTCGACACATCCCTGGCCGGCATGGGGGGATGCCCCTTCGTCTCTGGTGCGGCAGGTAATATCCCAACGGAAGACACTGCATACCTATTGGAAAAACTTGGCGTTCAAACCGGTGTGGACATTCATCGGGTGGCAGCTGTTTCCCATGAATTAGAATCTTTTTTTAAAAAACGTTTTCCCGGTCGGATGCACAGGCTTGTCGAGACCGGCCAACCTATATAGTGCCCATCCGTAAATGGTTGTTTTGTCCGATATCCGCATTATGCTCAATGGTGTTTCAGCTTCACCCTTAACGCCTTGACTCTAAAGCCCCATAGCTTTTTTAACGTTGGGGTTTAGTTTGAAATCGACCTGCCGATATCTGCTACATGACGGCAAGAGAAACAGTGTGTAACGATTGAAAATTGGATTTCGTTCTGTGGCCGATTGGAATAAGAGTTCGTGAAAAGCACTATGATAACGGATACGCCCAAAGAGACCCTTTTGTTTGTAGATGACGAGGAAAGTATTTTAGAAGTGGCCTCGGAATTTTTTATGGCGAAAGGGTATAATATACTGACGGCCCAAAATGGCCGCATTGCCACCAACATTCTCGAAAAGTCTAAAATTGATTGTTGTTTTACGGACATTAACATGCCCGAAATGGATGGTTTGGCATTAGCGGAATACATACGTAACGTTGATAATACGATCCCGGTTATAATTATGACTGGGTACCCTTCGCTTGACAATACCATCCGCACATTGAAAAACGGTGTGGTGGATTTTCTCATAAAACCGGTAAACCTCAATCAAATGGAGATCTGTGTTAAACGAGTCCTTAAGGAGCGGCAGCTTTTCGTTAAAAATATTTTTTTAACCAAGGAAGTAGAGAACAAGCAACGGATTGAGGATCTTAATCTGGAATTGATGGTTAAAGTTGAAGAACTTGATATTCTCAACCGGATTATGACTGATTTCGCCACCATTAGTTCCAGCTCAGATCTGTTCATGCGAGTGGTAGACCTTTCTATTGAGCTGACCCGTGCGGACGAGGCATGTTTTTATGTAATCAATGAAACGATTCAACGGCCTGTTCAGGTTGCGCGGTCCGTTGCTGACGAGGCTTGCGGGCAGGAGGTATCGGTGGCCGGCAGTCCATGTGTCCAAAGTTGGGATATCAGCCAGTTGGTTCTGGAGAATTATGAAGACGGCAAACCGTTGCTGATCCAAGAAAACAGGAATATTCCAGGGTTGCACGCCTCGATTCGATCCTTAATGCTGGTGCCTTTGAACATTCGAAAAAAGGTGTTCGGGGTTTTGGCTGTCGTTTCGATGAACGGTGATATCCGGTTTTTGGAAAAAGATCTCTACTATATGTCATTTATAACCAACAGGGCTGCCTATGCCATAGAAAATATAGCCTTGTATG
This sequence comes from Desulfosarcina sp., assembly GCA_030642405.1. Lineage (GTDB taxonomy): Bacteria > Desulfobacterota > Desulfobacteria > Desulfobacterales > Desulfosarcinaceae > Desulfosarcina. Next base: position 1,090 of record DAOWNV010000217.1, on the reverse strand, counting down.
AAAATATCTACGAAAATTTGCTGGCCACGCTATACGCTTTTGTTCGGGCCATTGAAGCCAGGGATCCGTATACCCAACAGCACTCCATTAGGGTTACCCGTATCGCCATCGCCTTGTGTAAGGCCATGGGCGGCTCTCAAGAACAACAGGAAATTTTGGAAGTGGCCGGACAGCTTCACGATATCGGAAAGATAGGCATCCGGGATAACATTCTTCTCAAACCCGGCCGCCTGACTGATGAAGAATTCAGCATCATAAAAGAACACCCGGTAATCGGGGCCAACATCGTTGAACAGCTGGGTCTGTGGGATCAACCAAAACATATCATTCGATGCCACCATGAGCGATATGATGGAAAAGGGTACCCGGACGGGCTTGCCGGTGAGGAGATCCCGATGCTGGCAAGAATCCTTTCCGTTGCAGATGTCTACGATGCCATCGCATCGGATCGTGCCTATCGAACAAGAATGGATGAGGAGAAAATCCTCAAGATTATGTATGACGGTTCAGGCACTCAGTTCGATCCCCAGGTGATCGACACCTTTCGCATGATGTACGAAAAAGGTGATCTGAAGGAGATTATCGAAACCAACAGTTGATTACTACCCCCCTGGCCAAGCCCGTGATAAAACAGGTCGAACTCCAAATTCGGTTATACTGCGAGGATCGATTGCCTCCCCCCTTTATCATTTTATCCGAATAGTGTAAAAGACCGGTATGTGCAAAACGTCTCCGTAACCTGAGAACAATGTGGTTCGGGAGATTGATTAAGGAGAAAAATGCCTGCCTGGTCGAAACCACAGGATTTCAGAACATGGATGGTTCAAGGAATGAGCCTGAGGGGAACTGTATTGTTTCTCATCGTGCTGGCAATCTTGATCTCCGAATTCAGATTCAGTTGGGTGGAGATGCTTGTGGGGCGATATCTGGCGGTTACTAATGCCCATCGTCCGGAGTCGGGCAGCGTATGGGACCAGGGGCGGTTGAAACAGGTGGCCACACAAACCCTGGAGCAAATGGTGACCCGTCAACTCACAGCTCGGCGCGAGGCTAGTGAAGCCGCTTCCCTGGCCCAACTTGTCCATGGGTT